>JAJRVA010000024.1 GCA_024277485.1 Deltaproteobacteria bacterium
AGCCCGGCACCTTCTACTATATCCGGGCCTATGCAGTGTCAGCCGGAGGTGCGATATACTACGGCAATCAGCTTGGCCTCCAGACAGCGGATTCCTGCTTTATCGCCACTGCGGCATACGGCTCGATTTTCCATTCCAGCGTGAAAATACTGCGCGATGTGCGGGACCGGTACCTGGCGACAAATCTCCCGGGCCGGATTTTTATCAATCTCTATTATGCCTATTCACCGCCCGTAGCTGATATGATTGCGGCAAATGAACTGCTGCGGTTTGTAGTACGGATGCTTCTTCTGCCGGTGGTCGCCGTGGGGTGGTTGCTGCTTCATATAGGCGTCTCCGGGGTACTGCTTGCCGCGGTCATGACTGTTCTGTCGTTGCTGCTCCTGCAGCGGATACGGCAGAGGGCATAATCCAACCTGAAAAATCTATTCATGCAAAAATGAACAATAGAAAGATCAGACAGCCGTACCGGCTGACACGCAATGCCCATGGTTTCACCCTGATCGAAATCATGGTGGTCATGGTTATCCTGGGTATCCTGGCCGGTCTTATTGTGCCACGGATCATGGATCGTCCCGAGGAGGCGCGTAGGACCAAGGCAGCGATCCAGATCGGGTCCGTTGAACAGGCACTGCAGCTTTACAAGCTCGATAACGGCCAGTATCCAACAACGGAGCAGGGGCTGCAGGCTCTTATAGAAGCACCTTCGGTCGGCCGGCGGGCCAAGAGATGGCGCGAGGGAGGATACCTGGACAAGGGCAAGGTTCCGAAGGATCCGTGGGGGAATGATTTTGTGTACATTTCACCCGGTCTCCATGGCGATTTTGATCTCATGTCCTACGGTCCGGACGGGGAGCCTGGCGGAGAGGACGCTGACGCCGATATCAATAACTGGGAACTGGAGTGAGTGCCGGGCTGAAGTGCTTCGTAGGACTGTAAATTATACGAAACCTGTCCCTTCTCGAGGTTTCACCCTTCTGGAACTCATGGTTGTCATGGTGCTCATCTCGCTGATGACCGCCTTTGCCATGCCCAGCCTGCGAAGCACCCTTTTTTCCGATCAGCTCAAGTCAGCTACCAGAAAAATCCTGGGACTTGTTTCAGAGACCAGCCAGGAAGCATTCAGGGAACAGTCCGGCATCTCGCTTTATTTTGACCTGGATCGAAACACTGTTTCTCCGGACCCGGGAGAGGAAAGTGAAATGTCTGACAAGGCAGACAGGACACTGGAACTGCCCGAGTCCGTCAAGGTGGTTGATATTGAGTCGGCGCACGGAGAAAAGCAGTCTGAAGGAGAAACCGCCATTTATTTTAACAGGAGAGGATATGTGGACAAGACTCTCATTCATCTCCGTGCCGACGATGGCCGGGACATGACAATTATGCTGTCGCCGTTTCTTGGCGTAACCAGGGTTTTTGATTCGTATGTCAGCCTGGATGACGACAGGGTCAGCTATTGAGCAGTGCGGCCTGGCCTTTCTGCCTGTCAGTGAAACATGCGGGCCAGGTGGAATATTCTCCCGTTTTTTGAGGGGTTATGCAGAAGGAAAAAATATGATGAAGACTGTGATACATATCTGCTGTTTCCTTGTCGTGTTGGCGGGGCATGATGCTTTTGCCTCCCCATCCGTTTCTCCGGATGATGAGGTGAAGAAAAATTTCCAGCAGCTGATGGAGACAAACAGCTGTCCCGGCTGTAACCTGAGCGGGGCGATATTGAACAGGATAGATCTTTCCGGGTCAGACCTTGAGGGGGCGAATCTGGCCGGAGCAAAGTTGTATCTTGCCGACCTCAGCGGAGCAAACCTGAAAAATTCCAACCTCCAGGGAGCAGCGCTGGGCGGAGCCGACCTGGCTGATGCTGATCTCCGGGGGGCCAACCTGACCGGGGCGATCCTGGAAGGGGCATACTTTGCCGGCGCCCGGATGGATGGTGCCGTAACCGCCCGGAAATCAGCGCCTGAAGATGATGTTCCTGCAACCGAGGAAGTCGTCTATGTGGATGATGAGGCAAATTCCAAGAATCTTCCTTTTACCAACAGGGCTTTTGTTGAGGAAAGTCCGCATGGTATGGGCCAGGGAGCTGAAACGGAACCGGCTCCTGCCGCACCGCCGGCCGAAGAGACAGGCAAGGAAATCAGTACACCGTCTCCCCGGGAGGACGGGCAGGCCCGGGTGCCGGAACCAGTGGTCGAGTCCTCAAAAAAACTGGTGATGCTTGCTGAAGCAGTCGTGCCGGAGGATGTTGCCGGGAGCAGAGACAGGGATGACGGCGCTGGCCCGGCAGCGGCCATGGGTGCAGGAAGGGCGGTCGCAGCACCCCATGAAGAGCCTGGGCCCGAGCCCGCAGCACCTTCCCCGGTTCCAGAAAGAACAGAGGTCGCGGTTGCTGAGGAGCCGCCGCCAGTAGTGCCCGAGTCCGATCCTGCAGCGCCTTCCCCGGTTCCGGAAAGAACAGAGGTCGCGGTTGTTGAGGAGCAGGCAGTGGTGCCGGTCCGGGAACCGGGGCACCAGGTTGTTCTGGACGACAATGCCGTTGTTGCGGAAATGGCTTCGGCAAAAAAGGAGCCTGCTGCTGAGCCGGCAAAGGTTACCGCTGAGGAGGATATTTCTTCTGTGCAGGCGGCCGTTCAGGAGACGGTTGCCCAGGCCCCGGCCGGGGAGATGGACGAATCGCCTGCACCCGCGGTTGACAGTGCGGGGCCAGTGCAGGAGGAGATTATAGATCTGGAGCAGCAGGTGGAAGCGCAGGCGACCGAGAAAGAGACGGCGCCGGTCGAATCCCCTGGGCCGGACATGGAAAAGACTGCGGGCGAAACAGGCGATACAGCCGCCAGGGTGCCGAAAGAGATGCTGGTGGAAAAGCTTCTTGATGACAACGTCTGTGTCGAGTGTGACCTGTCTGGGGTTGACCTGTCGGGCCGGGACCTGGAAGAGGCAGACCTGGAACGGGCAAACCTCCAGGGAGCTGATCTCAGCAAGGTGGATCTGAGCGA
>JAJRVA010000025.1 GCA_024277485.1 Deltaproteobacteria bacterium
ATCTTGATATAATGCATCCGCATTTTTCCTGAAATATGCGCAAGAACCTTGTGTCCATTGTCCAGTTCAACGCGGAACATCGCATTGGGCAAAGGCTCAATTATGGTGCCTTCTACTTCAATGGCCTCTTCTTTTGCCATACTCTCCTTCCTTGAAAAAAACTATCAGGACAAAAATATACATTTATATCGGACATTAACTTTTTTTTCAACATCTTTTTATCCGGCAGGGATAAAAGACCGGCGCCCTTAATTCGACCCTTCAGGCAGCATGCTCAGGACCATGGGGCCGTTGTCCGTCACTGCAATGGAGTGCTCAAAGTGGGCCGACGGCAGCCGGTCCGCAGTAACCACTGTCCAGTTATCACCCAGCACCTTCACCTTGTAGGTGCCTGCATTGACCATGGGCTCGACTGCCAGGACCATCCCCTCCAGCAGCCTGGGGGAGGACTTGCTCTTCTGCACATAGTTCGGAATTTCAGGGCTTTCGTGCAGCTCGGAACCGATACCATGCCCGACAAACTGCCTGACAACAGAAAACCCATGCTTCTCCACATGGGTTTGCACGGCCCGGGAGATATCTGCTATCCGGTTCCCGACCCTGATCGCTTCGATCGCACGGTCCAGGGACTCCCTGGTAACCCGCATCAGTTTTTCCTTTACAGCCGATACCTTGCCCACCGGCAGAGTCACCGCCGCATCACCATAAAAGCCCTTGAACCTGACGCCAAAGTCTATGCTGACAATATCACCCCGGTGTAAAACGGTTTTTTTAGAGGGAATGCCGTGCACAACCTCTTCATTGACGGAAACACAGAGGCTGCCGGGGAAACCACGATAGCCCTTGAAGGCAGGTATCCCGTTATGATCACGGCAGTACTCTTCGGCCCACCGGTCAAGTTTCAGTGTCGTCAAGCCGGGACGGATACGCTGCCTGAGCAGGTCAAGCACTCCGGCAACTATCTGGTTCGCCTCGAACATCACCTGCAACTCTTCGGGCGATTTGACGGTTATGGCCTTTACCTGTTCCGGCACAATCTTAACTGTCAGCGCCGTCCCCTGATTCGGCCCGACTTCAGAAATCCTTCGTAATTTCGCATGACCAGGTGAGACTCAATCTGGGAGATAGTATCTATCGCCACCCCGACCACAATGAGCAGTGCAGTGCCGCCAAAATAGAACGGCACATTGAACTTGTTGATGAGCAGGGTGGGCATCACACAGACCGCGCTCAGGTATATGGCGCCGACGACCGTCAGCCTGGTCAGGACCTTGTCAATAAATTCCGAGGTCTTTTTGCCGGGACGGATACCAGGGACAAAGCCGCCGTTCTTTTTCAGGTTCTCGGCAACATCATCCGGCTTAAAGGTCACCGCAGTATAGAAAAAGCAGAAAAATACGATGAAGCCGACAAACAGCATGTAGTAGTAAATAGTACCCGGTGAAAGCGCTGCTGATACCCGCTGCACCCAGTCAATCTGGATGAAGCTCCCGATGGTGGCCGGAAACATCATGATTGACGAGGCAAAAATGGGCGGTATGACGCCGGATATATTGATCTTCAACGGCAGGTGACTGGACTGGCCGCCATACACCTTCCTGCCCACAACCCGCTTGGCATACTGGATGGGGATCCGGCGCTGGGCTGTTTCAACAAAGATGATGAAACCCACAATCGCAAACATCATGATCAGCAGGAAAGGCACAAAAATGACCGCCAGCTCACCGGCCTTGACCAGTTGAACCGTGTTTCCTATGGCGGCGGGCATACGGGCGACAATACCGGCAAAGATGATCAGTGAAATGCCATTGCCGATACCCCGCTCAGTCATCTGTTCACCCAGCCACATGATGAATGCCGTTCCCGAAGTCAGGGTTATCACGGTCATCAGTTTGAACTGGATACCGGGTACGAGGACGATGGCCTCGCCGCTGGGCCCTGCCATCCCTTCCAGCCCGGTGGCGATAAACATCCCCTGAATCAGGCTCAGGGCTACGGTGCCGTACCGTGTATACTGGGTTATCTTGCGCCGTCCCGCTTCACCTTCCTTGGACAGCGCTTCCAGCTGCGGAATAACGACCGTCAGGAGCTGGATAATGATGGACGCGCTGATATAGGGCATGATGCCCAGTGCAAAAATTGAGAAGTTTTCCAGGGCGCCGCCGGAAAACATGTTGAACATGCCGAAAAGGGTACCGGCGTTCTTGGCGAAAAAAGCGGCCAATGCCTCTCCGTTAATACCCGGAGTCGGTATCTGCACCCCCATCCTGTATACCAGGAGCATCAGGAGAGTGAAGACAATCCTTTTCCGCAGTGCAGGTATATTTGCCGCGCTGGCGAGCCCGCGCATGCAATCAGTCCTTTACCGAGCCGCCGGCAGCTTCAATCCTGGCGCGTGCACCCGCACTGACCCTGTCCACATCAACCGTCAGGGAGCTGGTAACTTCGCCATTGGCAAGAATCTTTACCGGTCCATCCGTTTCCCTGATAACGCCGGCTTCAAGAAGGGCCGCCCGGTCAACGGTGGCGCCGTTCTCAAACCTGTTCAGCGCATCAAGGGACACGATGACATATTCCTTCTTGAAGATGTTGGTAAATCCACGCTTGGGAAGACGCCGCTGCAGGGGCATCTGGCCGCCCTCGTATCCCGGCTTGTTTTTGTAACCCGACCTGGAGCGCGCGCCTTTATGACCGCGTGTCGCGGTTTTTCCACGGCCGCTTCCCGGACCGCGGCCAACACGTTTTTTCCTGCGGCGCGAACCCTCGGACGGTGAAAGATTATTCAGACTGAGCATGCTCTACTCCTCCACCCGTACCAGATGCTTGACCTTGTTCAGCATTCCGCGAATCTCGGGTGTATCTTTTCTGGTAACGGTTTTGTACATTTTCGTCAGCCCGAGACCGACCAGGGTGGCCCTGATTTTCCTGGTGCTGCCGATACCGCTTTTTACCTGGGTCATTGTTATTGTTTTACTCATTCTTCAACCTGCTGTATGGAAATAAATCTCACGCCACCATCTCGTCGACCTTGAGTCCACGCAACCGGGCGATTTCATCTGCCGAGCGCAACCTGCGCAAACCGTCGATTGTAGCCTTGACCAGGTTATGCGGGTTGTTTGAACCGAGGCACTTGGTCAGAATATTCTGCACTCCGGCCGCTTCAAGCACCGCCCGCACCGCACCGCCGGCGATGACACCGGTACCGTCGGAGGCGGGTTTCAGCATGACCTTGCCGGACTTGAACTTCCCGTTAATCTCATGCGGAATGGATACATCGGTCAGGGACACCCTTTGCATGTCTTTTCTGGCCCGCTCAACCCCTTTCCGGATAGCCTCCGGTACCTGGTTGGCCTTGCCGAGGCCATATCCGACCATACCCTTGCCGTCTCCCACCACCACTATAGCGCTGAAGCTGAAGCGGCGGCCGCCTTTGACCACTTTGGCAACCCTGTTGATAAAAACTATCTTTTCAATGAGCTCTTCCTGGTTACCGTCTTTAGCCCTTTTAAAATCTGCCAAGGAACACCCCCGTGATATTACTTATTCTATGGTATTGCACAATATCGTTTTCAGAATTCGAGACCGCCTTCCCGGGCTCCGTCCGACAAGGCTTTGACTCGACCATGATACAAATTGCCGCCCCGATCAAAAACAACCCGCTTGATGCCGGCATTCTTTGCCCTCTCGGCAATCATCTCGCCGACCTTTTTCGCACGGGCACACTTCCCCTTGAGCTCAGAAGCATCGAATTCCTTGTCCCTGGTGGACATGGTCACCAGGGTCGCGTGGGTGGTGTCATCTATGATCTGCACATAGATATGACTGTTACTTCTGAACACGCTCATCCTGGGCCGTTCCGGAGTTCCAAAGGACCTGTTTCTGATTCGCTTTGCCCGCTTTTTCCGGGCAATTATTTTTGGACTTGTCTTTGCCATGGTTCTTCCACAGTTATTTGGATTTTATGCTGCAGCTGCGCCGGCCTTGCCGACCTTGCGTACAATATGTTCGTCTATATAGCGGATTCCCTTGCCCTTGTAGGGTTCGGGTTTCCTGATCTGCCTGATGCGGGCGGCGGTCAGTCCAAGCAGCTCCTTGTCAATACCATCCAGTGTAATGATATTCTGCTTGTCAACATCAGCTTTGATACCGTCCGGCAGCTGGAACTCAACCGGATTTGAAAAACCGACACTCAGGGTAAGGACGGATTTCGCGACATTGGCGCGATAGCCGACCCCCTCAACGACAAGCTGTTTCCGGAACCCCTTGTCAACACCGATAACCATGTTGTTGATAAGGGACCTGGTCATTCCCCAGAAGGCCTGCACCTTCTTGCTGGTCCCCCTGGGGGACAGCACAAGCTGGTCACCGTCCTGCCTGATCTCGATTTCAGGACGGATATCGCGCTCAAGAACACCTTTGCCACCCGTAACCTTGACATGGGTGCCTTTTA
>JAJRVA010000002.1 GCA_024277485.1 Deltaproteobacteria bacterium
CAGGTATTCATTCAGCCTGAGGCAGACCGCGATTGTGCGGGCAATCTGGGAAACCTCCAGGACATGGGTCAAGCGGGTACGGTAGTGATCTCCGGCCGGGGCAAGAAAAACCTGGGTCTTATGCTTGAGGCGCCGGAATGTCTTTGAATGGATAATCCGGTCCCGGTCGCGCTGAAACACCGTTCTGAGATCACAGCGACCCGGCTCCTCCTTAAGCCTCCCCCTGGAACGGGAACTCAGGCAGGCAAAGGTGGACAGCAGTTCCGCCTCACGTTGTTCAAGCTGATGTCGTATATCCAGGCCCATAATCGCAGTAACCATCTAACCACACGTCAATATTCAACATCCTCTTCTTAGCAGCAGAGAGCCGTCTGGACAAGAGTTTTCTTTGTAAGCCGCCACAGGTAAATGAAAACGCATAGTTATACACCCTGTGATCAGTTAGTTTTCCCCCCTGCTTCGGCTTCGAGGCAGCGAAGCAGAAAAACCGCCAGGTGTACCGCCTGAACAGGGCTGTTGCGAAGGGCCAGGCCTGCCTGCCACTGCATGAGACAGCCGGAGCAGGTCGTCACGACAAGGTCCGGTTGCGCCTCCTGTGCCACATCATGCAGGCGGGCAAAAATCTTCTCCGACAGATCCGGGTAACCAAGATGAAAAAGGCCCCCCTGGCCGCAGCAACGCGGATTCTCCCGGGCATACGTACGGGTGACATGCCGGACCTTGTCAAGAAGCTGATGGCTGGCGTCCCTGTTTGCCGGATCACAACGCAGGTGACACGGTTCGTGATAATGGAGCCTGACAGAAGATTCAGCCTCAAGACGAACATCCTCCAGCCTGTCCAGGAAAAAACCTGAAAACTCACCTACCCTGCTGCTGAAGGAAAGCGCCTTCCCGTGCCACTCAGGATCATCGGCAAACAGGTCCGGATACGCTGCCAGGTGCGAGGAACAGGAAGCACACGAGGTGAGAATGGCGCCGGAGCCGCCTGCAAAGGCATCAATATTTTTCTTTGCCAGGCTGCGGGCCTCCTCCACCCGACCGCTTGACCAGGCAGCCAGGCCGCAGCAGACCGGGGTTTCCGGCAGAGAGAGGGCAGCGCCGGTCAGCCTGGAGTGGAGCTGCCTGGTTGCCCTTGCAACCGAGGGTTGCAGGTGGCGGGCCAGGCAACCCGTAAAATATACATCTCCCGACTCATCGGTGCCGGCCGGTTTGCCGGCAGGAGTCTCCGGCTCTTTCCCGCGCCGTTCCAGCAGGCCGAGCTTGAGACGCAGGCCGCTTTCCTGGGGAAGCAGGGCCAACGTCTTCAGCCCCACCCCGGCCCTCACCAGTCCCTCCAGGAGCCCGGGCCTCGAAAGCGCCAGCCGGGCTGCCGTCCTCTGCAGGGCATGGCGGCCGTAAAAGGAAGAAAAATGCGAGCGGGCCTCCACAACCATCTCCCGGATGGGCAGGTCCCGCGGACAGACCTGTTCACAGGCGCCACAAAGCAGGCAGCGGGCAAAAAGATCCTGAAAGTTGGCAGATGGATCACCGGCCAGATCAGTGGAGAGCAGATGCAGCTTGCCCCGTGCCGTCAGCGATTCCCGCCCTGTTACCTCGTACACCGGGCAGACAACCGTGCAGCTTCCGCACCGGGCGCATTGCTGATTTTTCTGAGAGTTCACAACAGGAAATGCTGGAGAAACTCCAGGCCAGACCTCATAAATTTTGAGTAATTTTATCAGTTGTCAGTTTGCAGGGACCCATCACTGTCACCTGGCACCTGTCACCTGACACATCACGGCTGCCAGAGGAGATAGGCCTTGATAAAGTCATCAAGCCTGCCGTCAAGTACCGCGTCCACGTTGCCTTCCTCGTGATTTGTCCGGTGGTCCTTGATCAGCCGGTACGGCTGCAGGACATAGGAACGGATCTGGCTGCCCCAGGCGATCTCCTTTTTGTCACCGTGCAGGTTTTCCTGCTCTTTGGCCTGTTCCTCCTTTTCCTTTTCATACAACCGCGCCATGAGCATTTTCATGGCCATATCCTTGTTGCGGTGCTGGGAACGCTCGTTCTGGCACTGCACCACGATGCCCGTGGGCAGGTGGGTGATGCGGATGGCGGAATCGGTCTTGTTGACATGCTGGCCGCCGGCTCCGCTGGCCCGGTAGGTATCGATGCGCAGGTCTTTCTCGTTGATGTCAATCTCGATGGTATCATCAAGCTCGGGCAGGACCATGACCGACGCGAAAGAGGTATGTCGTCGGCCACTGGCGTCAAACGGGGATATACGCACCAGGCGGTGAATACCCACTTCGGAGCGCAGGTAACCGAAGGCATGCCGCCCCTTCACCAGGATGGTGACACTCTTGACACCGGCCTCGTCGCCGGGCTGAAAATCCAGGATATCGGTTTTGAATCCCTTGTCCTCGGCCCAGCGCAGGTACATGCGCAGCAGCATTTCGACCCAGTCCTGGGCCTCGGTGCCGCCGGCGCCCGCATGGATGGTGAGGATACCGTTGCTGCTGTCATGTTCACCGCTGAACATGCACTCCAGCTCCACCAGGTCGATGCGGTCGCGCAGATCCTGCACCATGGCGGCGACCTCCTTCTGGGTATCGACATCCCGCTCTTCAAGCGCCATCTCAAGCAGCATGTCAGCGTCTTCCAGCTCGGAAAAATTCTTTTCCCAGACCTCGATCACCTCCTGCAGCTGCCCCAGTTCCTTCTGTACTTTTTTCGCCCGAACCTGGTCGTTCCAGAAGTCCGGGGCCAGGGTCATCTGTTCGAGACGCTCTGCCTTAAGTTTCTTGCCATCCAGGTCAAAGATGCTCCTTCAGGGCCAGCATGC
>JAJRVA010000026.1 GCA_024277485.1 Deltaproteobacteria bacterium
AACGGAAACGGTTGATACCCACATTTTCGATGACGTGCTGAACAGTCTCCTGGGTGAGACCCAGCTGCAGATCACCTACCGTTCCCCCTCCGGAACAGAATCGGAACGGACAGTAGATCCTCTCAAACTGGTCAACTACCAGGGACGCTGGTACTGCCTGGCCTGGTGTTGCCTGCGGAAATCCCGCCGGATGTTTCACCTGGCGCGTATAACCGCTTCACAACAGACCGAAGCCAAGGTCGGGCACAGGCTTGCACCTGATGATGACTGGCTTACCGGTTCATTCGGCATCTTCAAGAGCGGTTCAGAAGACAGGTACCGGGCACAGATTCTCCTGAAAGGCACGGCAGCGGAAATTATCAGGCACCAGCACTGGCACCCTGACCAGAAAATACAGGAGACCCCCGGCGGCCTGATCCTGACCCTGCCGGTTGTCGACGACCGGGAACTGATCATGAAAATACTGCAGTTCGGCGCCCAGGCATTTATAGTGTATCCTGGAGAACTGCGGCAAAAAGTGCAGGATGAAATCCGGAAAATGGCCGGTCTCTATGCAAAGAAAAAAGCGTGAGGAGTGAAAAAAGAGGGAAAGATGACTGAAATAACTGCTGTTATCCTTGCCGCCGGCAAAGGCACCCGCATGAAATCACAGAAGGCCAAGGTACTGCACGAGGTCTTTTTCCGCCCCATGCTGCATTATGTCATGGATGCCGTCAGGGAGGCGTCTGTCAGTACCACGGCGGTTATTGTCGGCCATCAGCGGGACTGGGTCATGGAGATGCTTGACGGGTATGCCTTTACCCCGGTCATCCAGGATAAGCAGCTTGGCACCGGTCATGCTGTTCTCTGCGGGGAGGATGCGTGCTCAGGAAGCGACACCGTCCTGATCCTCTGTGGCGACAGCCCGCTCATCAAATCGGAAACCCTGAAAGAGATGATCCGGCAGCACCGGGAAGCAGAATCGATCCTGACCCTGATGACCACTGAAATCGCAGACCCGTTCGGGTACGGCAGGATCATCAAAAATGACCGGGGACAGGTTCAGGCCATTGTGGAAGAAAAAGATACCGATGAAGCGCAGCGTACAATCCGGGAAGTCAACGCGGGTATTTACCTGGCTGACCGGGAGTTTCTTTTCCAGGCCCTCGGAAAAGTTGGAACCGACAACAGCCAGGGAGAGGTCTACCTGACCGATATCGTCGCCATTGCCAATGAACAGGGACACTGTGTTGCAACGTTCTTCCATGAAGAGAGTGTTGATGTCCTGGGCGTGAATTCCAGGGTCGAACTGGCCGCGGCGCACGCTGAATTGCAGAAACGCCGGAATACGGAACTGATGCTTTCCGGAGTAACCATGTACGGTCCGGAGTCCATCTCCATTGAACCGGGCATAACGGTCGGCCGGGATACGATTATTCATCCCAATGTCCGGATTACCGGCAATTCACAGATAGGGATCGGCTGCATCATCGAGCC
The DNA here is from genome assembly GCA_024277485.1 of Deltaproteobacteria bacterium. The sequence continues at coordinate 1,477 of JAJRVA010000026.1, forward strand.
CGGTGTTTTTCTCCATGACAGCAGCATCGGCAATAACGCGATTATCGGTGCCGGATCGACCCTGCAGAAATGGGAGGTCCAGCCCTCCGAGTATATTGTCCCCCGGACAATCCGGGTCGAGAAGGAACCTCCTTCAGACTCTCGTCCCAGGTGTCGTCAACCGTAAGCACACGCTGAGTATTCATCTGTCAAAATCAGAGTTGGCAAGCAGGCCATAACGGATTAGAATATATCTTTCGTGTTACCATGAAAACAATACGACAACCTTTATAGAAAATATACATGGACATCACCTGTAACGGCGAGCAGCGTGCCGTTGATATAAACACAACCCTGAGCGACCTTGTTGCATCCCTTAACCTCAATCCCAAAACACTGGTTGCGGAGATCAATGGCCGGATCATCGAGCATACTGATTTTGCAGACCAGAAGCTGAACCAGGGCGACCGGGTGGAGCTGATACGCTTCGTGGGAGGTGGTTGAAATGCTGACCATAGTCAACACCAGATTTTCCTCCCGCCTCTTTGTCGGCACCGGCAAGTTTGCCTCCAGCCGGGATATGAAAGAGGCTGTCGAAGCCTCCGGGTCGCAGATGGTCACGGTTGCCCTGCGGCGCATCGACCTGAACAACCCGGATGACGATATCATGCAGGCCCTGGACCGGGAGAAAATCCACTTCCTGCCCAACACCTCCGGAGCAAGAAACGCCGAAGAGGCAGTGCGTCTGGCCAGACTGGCCCGGGCTGCAGGCGGCACCGACTGGCTCAAGCTGGAGGTAACCCCGGATCCCCGCACCCTGCTGCCCGACCCGGTTGACACCCTGAAAGCGACTGAAACACTGGTCAGGGAGGGGTTCATTGTCCTACCCTACATGAATGCCGACCCCATCCTCGCCCTGCGCCTGCAGGACGCGGGCGCGGCGGCTGTCATGCCCCTTGGTTCCCCCATCGGCACCAACCAGGGAATACAGACCGCCATGCAGGTAAAAATAATCATTGAGCAGGCCCGGGTGCCGGTGGTGGTTGATGCCGGAATCGGTGCGCCCTCCCATGCTGCTTTAGCCATGGAGATGGGGGCTGACGCGGTCCTTGTCAATACGGCCATTGCCGTTGCCGGTGACCCGGTCCGCATGGCACATGCCTTTAAATGCGCTGTCGAAGCAGGCCGGGAAGCATTCGAAGCCGGACTGGGCCGGACATCTCCATCCGCCAGTGCATCTTCACCGGTGGAAGGCATTCCGGCTGCCGACCTCGATTTTATCCAGAACTGATGTACAGCGGTCCAGATTTTTCCAGTCTCCGGCAGAGAATTTCCCGGTCATCCGCACAGGATGTCCGGACCGCTCTGGCAAAAGAACAGGCCGACTTTGATGACCTCGCTGCCCTGCTCTACCCGGCGGCAGAGGATTTTCTGCCGCAGATGGCGGCAAAATCGGGCCGGATAACACAGCAGCGGTTCGGCCGCACCACCCAGATATACGCCCCTCTTTACCTCTCCAACCTGTGTACCAACCGCTGCGCCTATTGCGGATTTTCAGCAGGCAACTCGATTTTGCGCCGGAAACTGACCCTGGACGAGGCGAAAGCAGAGGCCATGATCCTCCATGAACGCGGCTTCCGGCATATCCTGCTCGTCACCGGTGAGGCGCAGAAAGCCCTGGGAGTTGATTATCTCGAAGAAATCACCCTGCGGCTTCGCGACCGGTTTGCCGCCCTGTCTATCGAGGTCCAGCCTCTTGAGCAGGAAGAATATGAGTGCCTTTTCAAGGCCGGGATTACCGCCGTGGCAGTGTACCAGGAAACCTATGACCGCAGCATATACAAAAAAGTTCACCTCTCGGGTAAAAAATGCGACTATGATTATCGCCTTGACACACCGTCCCGGGCCGCGGCCGCCGGCATGCGGGAGATCGGCATCGGCACACTGCTTGGCCTTGCCGACTGGCGGGCCGAAGGTCTGGCCCTGGCCCAGCACCTTCAATGGCTGCGCAGACAGTTCTGGCAGACCTCCTTTACCCTGAGCTTCCCACGACTCCGCCCTGCTGCCGGAGAGTTTCATCCCCTGGTGCCGGTCTCTGAAAAAAACTTAAGCCAGCTCATCTTCGCCCTGCGCCTGTTTGACCACGATGTCGGCCTGATCCTGTCCACCCGTGAGGAGGAACGCTACCGTAACGGCATGATCGGACTCGGACCGACCCGCTACTCGGCCGGTTCCTGCACCGCGCCTGGAGGCTATTCCGATCCGGAGCCAAAGGGTGAACAGTTCAGTGTCGGAGACCACCGGAATATAACTGAAGTCAGCAACGCTCTCATTGCCAAAGGATTTGATCCGGTCTATAAAGACTGGGATGCGGAGTTCCAGGTTGAAAGTTTATCAAGTTCATAAAATAATAAAGTCTGTGAAGTTACAAAGTCAAAGTGAAAATTGAACGGTTTGTGGATATTGCTGCCTGGCAGAAAATCAAATACTTAACGATTACCATTTACTCTCAATTCAGGGAATGCAGAAATTACGGGTTCAAAGATCAAATATGCCGGGCAGCGGTTTCCATCATGAACAACATTACTGAAGGATTTGAACGACAGACAAACATGGAATTCAAGCAGTTTCTTTTTATTGCGAAAGGCTCAAACAGTGAAGTAAGATCCATGCTGTGCCTTGCCAATGAGCTAAATTATATTTCATCAGAAAAATACCAGCAACTCCATGACGATTCGACAGAAATTGCCAGAATACTTTCCGGCTTCATCAAAAAACTTTGAAACGAATCACTCCACCAACTTTACGAATTTTACGAACTTTCAACTTAAATAGGAGTACGTTATGAGCAGTGACATCAAAAAAATGTACACAAACATCCTGGGTGACAGCTTTCCCATCAGCATGACCATCTCTTTCGGGGGGCAGGAGCTGGTGTACCGGAAAAAAACGTGGAACATTACCATGGATGACGGGACTTCCGAGGAACGGGGAGTCCGCTACGGAGAAAACCCGGACCAGGAGGCGGCCCTGTATGAACTGATAGGCGGCAACCTGGTGCTTGGCGACTGCAAGTTCATTGAACCGGGCAACGGCCTGGTCAGTGCCATCACTGTTGACGATATGCTGCAGGTGGGCAAACACCCGGGAAAAATCAACCTGACCGATGTGGACAACGGCCTCAACATCATCAAGTACCTGGTGGACAAACCCGCCGCCGTCATCCTCAAACACAACAACCCCTGCGGCGCGGCCATCGGTGACACCCTGGTCCAGGCGTATGACAGGGCCAACCGCACCGACCGGATCGCCGCATTCGGCGGGGCGGTCGTCATGAGCCGCCCGGTCGACACCGAAACCGCCGAGCTCATGGCCGAAAACTACCTGGAGGTTGTCTGCGCCCCGGAATTTGAGGACGGCACCCTGGAGATCCTGGCCAAAAGCAAAAACCTGCGGGTCATCCGCATGGAGG
>JAJRVA010000027.1 GCA_024277485.1 Deltaproteobacteria bacterium
GAGGATCTACTGTCCGTTCCGATTCTGTTCCGGAGGGGGAACGGTAGGTGATCTGCAGCTGGGTCTCACCCAGGAGACTGTTCAGCACGTCATCGAAAATGTGGGTATCAACCGTTTCCGTTTCAATCCATTCACAGTGGATGATGTCATCAACATCACGGTTGTCCGTGTTCATGAGTTCGGTCAGTTTTTTTTGCAGCTTCTGTAATTCAGGCATATCGGTCAGGCCTGTTTCGGCGGCCATTTTCTGCAGGAGGCCGAGCATCAGCATCAGCCGTGGCGTATCTTCAAAGGGCAGGCGGAAACCGTCCTCCGAGTAGTAGTAACCGTTTTTTTTCTGGTCAAAGTCCAGGGGCGCCAGAAGCCGGTCACGCAGGTAGGCGATGTCCCGGTGAGCGGTGGTTGAAGAGACCTCGAATTCCCGGACAAGATCATTGCTGTTTGGGTAGCGGTTGTTCAGGAGGCGGGAGTGAAAATAGTAGATTCGTTCCAGCAGGCTCATGGTTCAGGATTCATGTTTCAGGGTTGATCAGGCTGAAGGCAGCCGGTTATTTTGCCAGTTCAAAGAGATGAAACCCGGATGCTTTCCTGTCAAAAGTAAGGACGGTTCCGCACCCTTGCTCCTTGGCGGAGTGGGCAAGCAAAAGGGCTGAAAGATCGTATTTGTTTCCCAGCCCGGAGCGAGTGAGTTGCTGCAGAACTGCCTGATGTTCAAATTTCAGGATCGGCATGAGAAGCAGCTCGCGAATCGATTCCAATATCTCCATTCTCGGTATCCCGTAGACTGATTCCAGGACCCATATTAACTCCAAAATGACGAGTAATGGGACGAACAGCTCATTTTTTTCTGATTCAGCCTTCTTGAAAATATTGTACGCTGTTTCTGCCTGCCGCTTGTCATCACCGACTAAAAAACGAATGAAGATATTTGTATCTATCCCTTTCATTTGAACTTATCCTTCATTCGGTTCCTGACGGCATCATCCATAGCGTCAAGAGAGGCTGCTTTTCTGCCTGGTTTGTGTAATCTGCAAAAAATATCATCAACCTTTTTTGACACAGGCCTGATGATGGCTTCTCTTTTTTCAGTGACAATAATTTCAATTTTGTCGCCGGTGTGCAGTTTCAACGAATTCCTGATTTTTTTGGGAATAGTTACCTGCCCTTTTGTTGTGAGAGTCGCTATCGCCATGCCATTCTCCTTACTTCTATTGCAATCTTACTTGAGTGTAAGGCAATTGGGTGCTGTTGTCAAGCGTTCAAGGTTCCAGGTTGCCGGGGCTTTGCTCCTGTAGACCATGGATGACGGCGTAGGGATTAACGAGTTTGTCAACTTTCATCTCATTTTTTTTGAAAAAAAATGAGGGGGTACTCGCTATATGACAAACCACCCCTGTTACAGTCAAGTAAAACAATCAGAATTAAGGAGGTTGGGATGCGCTACAAAATGATTTTAGGTCAGACACTTTTTTCATTTTTCAAAAAGGAAAGACAGGGCCTGCGGATCAGGGAGGTACGGTTCATGAACAGGGATGTGGACGGTGCGGTGAACGGGACGACCCGTCTGCTGTATGATGAAGAGTCCGGCACAGTGCAGCGCTACGTCAACGGCTCGGCGCCCATTGCCAGCCTGTCCGATGACATGGTCTGTTTCCTGGCCGAGGTGTCCAGGTGTTTCGGCAGGCTCAGCGGCGAGCGGTCATGGGAGAAGGATGTCTGGCTCTGCGTTGATACCGAGGTCATTCCGGAAAACCGGGCCGCAGATCCCGCGCCTGAGGGCGACGATGACAGGCCGGAACAGGATGGATTCCTGCCGATAATTGCCGAACCGGGCATGGGCTATACTCTGGGCCTCCGCTGATCCGGCGGTAGCCGTGGTCGACGGCGGAGCCTCAGCCCCGCAGGCTTTCGGGATCGAAGAGGTGTTTTTCCATATGCTTGATCTCGTCAATCCCGGAGATGACGATTTCCGGGTCGGTCTGCAGCTCTTTTGCCGGCAGTTTGTTGTTGTAATCAACATTGAGAAGAATATGCTTCATGCAGTTGAGCCGGGCCTTTTTCTTGTTGTCTGAACGGATGATCGTCCAGGGGGCAATGGTCCGGTTTGACTCGTTGAGCATCTGGAATTTTTTGACGCTGTACTGGTCCCAGTATTTCTGGGCCAGGTTATCCACCGGTGAAAGTTTGTACTGTTTCAGGAGATCGGTCTTGCGGGCTTCAAAGCGGCGGGACTGCTCCTCCTTGGAAACGGAAAAGTAGAACTTGAACAGCTTGATACCATCCTTGACAAGCAGTTCCTCAAACAGGGAAACGTCCTTTAAAAAACGCTTGTGCTGCTCATCGGTGCAGAAACCCATGACCGGTTCGACCATGGCCCGGTTGTACCAGGAACGGTCGAACAGCACCAGTTCACTGCCGGCGGGCAGGTGAGGGACATAACGCTGGAAATACCACTGGGTTACTTCCGTGTCACTGGGCTTGGCCAGGGCCACGACCCGCACGTTCCTGGGATTGAGAAAGGCGGTGATCCGTTTTATTGTTCCTCCCTTGCCGGCGGCATCGCGTCCTTCAAAGATAATCAGGATTCTGTCACCGTTGGCCTTCATTGATTTTTGCAGTTTCATAAGCTCGATCTGCAGCCTCTTCAGCTCCATCTCGTACTTGATGTGAGATTCCTTGATCCAGATCGCACACCGGCCTTTTTTTTCTTTCTTGTCCTTGAATTTCAAAATGGTCCCCTCAAGCGGCTTGTAGTCGACAGGACATTGTTCCGGGTGGTGGTTTTTCTTTTTTTTCGTCATACGTGTTTTTTTACCTCAGTTGTGAACTTACGAAAGAAATTTGCCGAATTTTTTACGCTGCTTGGCCATGATTTTTATCTCCCTGTCGCCGGGAATAATAATGTCCTCTTCCGGTTCAAAATCAAGTGTCCGGCTGCGGGCAGCGTACTTGGAGGTATTTAAAATGAGTTTTATCGTATTCAGGCGGGCCCGGTGCTTGTCATCGGATTTGACGATATACCATTTGGACTGCTTGGTGTGGGTTTTTTTCAGGAGGCGGAATTTCGCCTCAGTAAACTCGTCCCAGAGTTCCTGGGCCTGCAGGTCCACCTCGCTCAGTTTCCACTGGCGCAGCGGATCATTTTTTCGGCGCTCGAATCTTTTGGCCTGCTCATCCTTGGTTACGGAAAAGTAGAGTTTCAGGAGAATGGTTTTGCCGTCGTCGATGAAATTTTTTTCATAGGTGGTGACCTTGTTCATGAACCGCTTGTACTGCGCCTTGGTACAGAATCCCATGACCGGTTCCACCATGGCCCGGTTGTACCAGGACCGGTCAAAGAGAACGATTTCTCCGGAGTGGGGAAACTGCTCGATATAGCGCTTCATGTGCAGCTCTGTCCGCTGGATCTGGTTCGGTTTGCCGAGCGCCACGACCCGGTAGTGTTTTTCGTTCATATAGCGGGTCACCCGGCGGATGGTCCCTCCCTTGCCGGAGGCATCCCGACCGTCAAAAAGGATGATCATTTTTTTGCCGACCCGCTCGAGATGCCTCTGCAGCTTGATCAGTTCCGCCTGGAATGGTTTCAGTTCTTCCGCGTTGTAGTATTTTTCCAGGGCTGTTTCAAGGATGATATCCTTGTCTTTCTTTTTCAGTACCTTGCGGATTTTTTTCCAGTGTTCGGAAGGATCCTTGATGTTGTCGAGTTTTTCATCGATCCGGTCAAGCGCTTCACTGATGACCTGGGACATTCGCGGAAGGGGCGGAGATTCCACCTTCAGGGTTTCTTTTTTCTGGGCTGGTTTCGCAGTCATGTCGGGTTTTACTGTTGCTCAGAGATTAAGGTATGTATGTCAGTAATTTTAATCGTCTTATTAATATTATCATATCATGAGCGGGAAAGACAATTTTCTGTTCTCTTTTTGGTTGAAATATCCGGCTTAAAGAAGCGGTCCGACGAGCAGGGCACAGTTTTCTTTCAGGCGGCTGAAAAAGGAACGCTTGTCAAAATGTTTGTCATCAAGCAGGGTCGAGCTCTGCATATATTTCTGCTGCACTGCCCGCAGCTGACCGGTGAACTCCCTGTTGTACACAAAAAGGGTAAGCTCGAAGTTAAGCCAGAAGCTCCGCATGTCAAGGTTGACTGAGCCGATCAGACTGAAATCATTGTCTACGGTTATGGTTTTTGAATGCAGAAGACCTCCCTGGAACGCCATTATTTTAACGCCGCTCCGGGCCAGTTCGCCGTAACGGGCCCGGCTGGCATAATGCACCAGTCTGGAGTCATTTTTTTCCGGCACGATAATGATCACGTCAACCCCTCTGCGGGCGGCGGATTTGAGCGCGGCCAGGATGGCATTATCCGGCACGAAATAGGGGGTGGTCAGGATCAGTTCTTTCCGGGCCGCGTACAGGGTGGTCAGCAGAAGATCATGGATGCCGTTCTCCGCGTAACCAGGGCCGGATGGGATCAGCTGGATGGGGGCGCTGCCGGTTCGCTGGATGGGTTTTATTTTTACCGGTTCCTCCAGTTCGTTCAGGTTGATGCCGCTTTCAACGTGCCAGTCAAAGAGAAAGGTGGCGGTCATCTTTTCCACGACCGGTCCGTGCACCCGTACCATGGTGTCAACCCACTGGCCGACGTCTTCACCCTGTTTGAAGTATTTGGGGTCAACCAGGTTCTGGCTGCCGGTATAGCCGATCTCGCCGTCAATAAGGACTATTTTGCGGTGATTCCTCAGGTCGATCCTGACAAAAAGCGCGCGGAAGAACCCGGCTGCCAGGGATTCGGATATCTTTATCCCTTTCGCTTTCATTTCCAGGGCGGAAGCACTTTTCAGAAACGCGTCACTGCCGATGGAATCAACCAGCACCCTGCATTTTACCCCGCGAGATACGGCCCGTATCAATGCGGCGGCAACCGCGTCGGCATGTCCTCCCTCGTGCCAGATATAAAACTCAAGAAAACAGCTCTCCCGCGCCTGGTCAATGTCCGCAATAAGGGTGGTGAAAAAGGTATCGGCATCCTCGATGATTTCCAGCCGGTTCCCGGCTACCGTGGGCAGACCGAAAATGGAAAAGGCCTGGGTGTCAATGGGGCGGCACTCAGGATTGATGTTGTCCCAGTTGACCTTGTGCCGCTCTTCCAGGTTGGCTGCCCATTTTTTGAAAAAAGAGATGTTTTCCGCAACATGTTCGCTTCTTTTCTGGCCGATCCTGTTTTCTCCGAAAAGAAGATAGATGACGGCCCCGGCAAAGGGAAGCAGGAGAATAATGACCAGCCAGGCCAGGGTAACGCTGGCCTCCCTCTTGCGCATGATAATCCGCAGGGAAAGACCGATGCGGATTGCCAGGTCGGCCAGGAAGATGGACGTTGTTATTATCCAGTAAAATTTTTCCATTTACTCAGGCTATGCGTGTCAGCAGGATACAGACAGGTTGTACTGCCCGCCGGGTGATGGTTTCACACGCTTCTCCTGCTCCGAAGGAGTTGAACTGCCGTACATGTGTTCAGCTTGAAGACAGTGTGACAACTTTGGCTGATTCTCCCTGCAGGGTCAAGGAAAATTGTTGGAATATCCGCTGAACTGTGTTTTTATTACATAATGTCTTTTCAGAAACGGTATTTTGGTTCGATCCCTGCGTTATGCCTGAAATTGTATCCTCAGAACTGTATCATCATGACCGGGGCCGAATTTTGCGTATGGCGTTTCCCGAACTGAAATCCATGCTTGTGAACAGACACGAAATATCACGACCCTGATGTTCCTGCCTTAATAATCTCAACACAGAGTTCTTTATGAAGGTACAAGGATTTACTGCCGCCGCTGTCCATGCCGGTATACGTTATAAAGACAGACTGGATCTGGGATTAATCTATTCTGAAGTGCCTGCCATCACCGCCGGAGTCTTTACCGCCAACAGGGTGAAAGCCGCGCCTGTTCTTCTCGATATTGAACGCCTCGGCCAGGGAAAGGCCCAGGCTGTGCTGGTCAACAGCGGAAACGCCAACGCCTGTACAGGTGAACCGGGCATGGAAACGGCAAGGTCGGCGAGCCTGCTGGCAGCGCAGCAGCTTGGTATTGACGAGCAGATGGTGCTGGTTGCCTCCACTGGTGTCATAGGGGAGCAGATGGACCTCTCACCCTTTGAGCAGGCTGTCCCTGAACTGGTTCGCGTTCTTTCGCCGGACGGGTTTGATGATGTAGCCAGGGCTATCATGACAACTGATACCGTACCGAAAACCTCCACTCGCCATGTTGAAATCGGGGGGACCACGGTCTCCATTCTCGGCATTGCCAAAGGTGCAGGCATGATCATGCCGGACATGGCCACCATGCTCTGTTTTGTGATCACCGACGCCCAGATTATTTTTCCTGAACTGCAGGAGGTTGTCAGGTCCGGTGTTGAAAAATCATTTAACCGGATAACGGTGGACGGCGATACCAGCACCAATGATACGGTACTTGTCATGGCAAACGGAACTGCCGGCAATACATGGATTGACGAGGACAACCCCGAGGGCAAACAGCTTTTCGAGGGGGCCGTGCTGGAGGTTTTTCAGGACCTTGCCCTGCAGATCGTGGCGGATGGCGAAGGGGCGACCAAGGTTGTGACTGTCCGGGTGATCGGGGCCAGGGAAGAGGAAGGGGCTATGAGCGGGGCCCACACCATAGCCAACTCAGCTCTGGTGAAGACCGCATTTTTCGGCGAAGACGCCAACTGGGGTAGAATTATTGCCGCCCTTGGTCGCTCAGACTGTTTTTTTACTCCGGAAAAGGTCTCTATTTATTTTGATGATGTCCAGCTGGTGAACAATGGCGTCAGCCTGGGGGGCGAAGCCGAAGAGGCCTGTTCCGCTGTTATGAGGAAGGATCGTTTTACAGTGACGGTTGACCTGCAGGACGGCCTGGAGCTGGCGGAGGTGTACACCTGCGATCTCTCGGTGGAGTATGTGAAGATAAATGCCGATTACCGCTCATAGGTGGTGTTCTCGTGCTGAAGGGGAGAAAGAATACAATCTGGGCTCTGCCCGAGTCACTGGACCCTGAGCAGCTGGTTGGTGATTTCAGTAACGTTTTTTCAATTGTGAGCGAAGAGCCTCTCCCGACGGGTGGAACCTGGTTTGACTCCTTTGACTGGCGCCTGTATCAACGCGGTTTCTGCCTTTTTCATGACAGGAGCGCCTGGTACCTCTTTCGGCACGGCTCAGAAGAGAGTGTCGCCTCTCTTACCCTGAAATACCAGCCCGGTCCGGTGTTTTCACGGGATTTTCCTCCAGGCCGCATCAGGTCAATTCTTGAACCGGTTCTTGAGATGCGAAGCCTGCTGCCCCTGGTTACCTGTGATTCCTCGGCATCCTGCCTGCGCGTCCTGAACAGGGATCGGAAAACGGTTGCCCGGGTGTTTCTGGAGGAGCACCGGTTGCCGGAACATGATGCTGTTGTGCGCATGGTCAGGCTGCAGGGTGTACGGGGGTATGACAAGAAATTCAAGGCAATCAGCAATTTTTTCTCCAATTACGGGATTCAGGACAGGGTTGACTTTCTCTACCCCTTTGTGAAAGGAGTGGAGTTCAGCGGCCGCAGGCCCCTTGATTACAGCTCAAAGCTTGACATCAGGCTCAAGCCTGATTTTTCCGCCCGGCAGGCCATGGTCCTGATATACAGGCACCTGCTTGAGGCAATGCAGCAGAACGAGGCAGGTATCTCAGAAGACCTGGACAGTGAATTCCTGCATGATTTCAGGGTGGCCGTCCGCCGCACGAGATCGGGCCTGGGCCAGGTTGGAAATGTTCTGCCACCGGGCATAACGGACCGGACAAAAAAAGATTTTGCCTGGCTGGGAAAGGTTACCGGCCCGACACGGGACCTTGATGTGTATCTTCTCTCTGAGCAGAATTACCGAAACCGCCTCCCGGAGAGCCTGCAGGCCGGCCTGGACACCTTTTTTGCGGACATCAGGGCCCGGAGAGAGGTTGAACACCGGCAGCTCGTTCTCCACCTGCAATCCGACAGGTATAACCGGATTATCCACAGGTGGCGCCAGTACCTGGAAAGTGATGACATGGGGGAGGCAACAAAAAATTCCGGTCGTCCTGTTGTTGAGCTGGCCCGGGAGATCATCTTCCGTAAGTATTCCAAGATCATAAAGGACGGCAGAGCCATAACTCCCGCCTCCCCGGCTGAAAACCTGCACCAGCTGCGGATACAGTGCAAAAAGCTGCGCTACATCCTGGAGTTTTTTTCCTCTTTATTTCCGCGCAAGGATATGAACAGGGTGATCAAGCAGCTGAAACGGCTGCAGAACAACCTGGGAGATTTCAATGATCTGTCCGTACAGCAGGATATGCTGCATAATTACCGCACCGGCCTGAGGCCGGGCTCAAGAAAAAACCAGGAGCTTGCCGCATCCCTGGGTGGGCTGTCGACGAACCTCTACCATCATCAGCACAGGGTCCGGGAGGATTTTTCCGCCAGATTCAGTGAGTTCTCCGCCCCTTTGAACGCAAAACTGTATAAAAGACTTTTCGGCAAAAGGAACTGATTTAAAGGTGGAAGGCTGAAGGTGGGAAGGCTGAAGGATGGGAGTTCTCCCCGGCAAACTATTACGGTGGAACAATGAGTGTCATTGCAGTGTATCACATCAAGGGAGGCGTCGGCAAGACGGCAACAGCCGTGAACCTGTCGTACCTGTCAGCAGCCGGCGGGGATAAAACCCTTCTCTGCGATATGGATCCCCAGGGCTCCACAACGTTTTATTTCCGGATCAGGCCGGCGAGGAAATTCAATACCAGGAAACTTTTAAAAGGCGGCCGACATGTTGACAGGAGTATACGCGGTACTGACTACCCCGGCCTGGACCTGCTGCCGGCCGATTTTTCATACCGCAACCTTGATATTGCCCTGGATGACATGAAAAAATCCCGCCAGCGGATCAGTCGTGTTCTCAAGCCTCTGCGCCGGGAGTATGATACTATATTTCTTGATTGCCCACCGAATATAACCCTGTTGTCGGAAAACATTTTTTACGCCTCTGATTACATCCTGGTCCCCCTGGTACCCACTACCCTTTCCCACCTTGCCCTGCAGCAGCTGTATCGCTTCCTGGACGAGATAGGGGAAAAGCGCTCCAAGGTTCTTGTCTTCTTCTCCATGGTGGAAAAAAGAAAAAAAATGCACTGGGAGATGATGAAAAAGCTGATAAAAAAGAAAGGTGTCATGCCCGCGCTTGTTCCGTACCTGGCGGACGTGGAAAAAATGGGACTGTATCGCCAGCCGGTGAATGTCGCCTGCCCGCGTTCAGTGGCGGCAGCAGCATACACGGACCTCTGGAATGAAGTAAGCAGGCGGATTGGTTAAAGTGAAACAACTTCTTTTGTGCCGGCACGCCAAATC
>JAJRVA010000028.1 GCA_024277485.1 Deltaproteobacteria bacterium
AACTGCGGCACATTCTTTCTGTAGTTCCCTGTAAATCAGTGCCTTTGCTACTCAAAAGAATCAGCAAACAGCTTTTCAATGGCAGCGTGTCCTTCATCGCTCAGGTAGCGTGTCCCTGATCCGACAAAGGTGTCATAGGCGATTTTTGGGGTGTCCTCCTGCCAGGAACCTTCTTTCCATGTGTACCACTGGTTCCTGTTCTGATCAAAAACGTGCAGCGGTCTGTTGAAAAGCTTGGCAAGCTCGACCGCCCAGCCTGTTCCTCCTTTGACTGAGTCGTCATCAAGGATGGTACCGATAACAAATACCTGGTGCCCCTTGTTGACCATGTGAAAAATAATCTGCAGTACCCGGCGGATTTTTTCTGTTTCATAATAGGTGCGGTTCATCATCATGGAAGCGATCTCCATACTGATGTCTCCACGCTCCAGTTCGTTTTCCGAGAGAACAACGGAATTTATGTCCCGGTTGAGTTTATGCCCCTCAAAGGTGAAGATCACCTCTTTGATACCGTATTTTTCCGCGGTTTCACCAAACAGCGATTCTGCTCCCTTGAGGCCGCCATGGTACAGTGTACATCCGTCACTCTTCATAATTTTTCACCTTTCTGGGTAATATTTATTTTTCAGCTTTGATAAAGACCCGCCATGGAGCCGGATATTTCTCTATAGTAAGATCAGAGTGGTTCTTGTCAATAAAATCTTCATACGATTCAAAATTCATCCAGTCGGTACGGCGCTGTTCAGCTGAACTCATGGCATGGCTGCAGAAGAGCCTTATGTTTTTGAAACCCGTCCGTTGCAGCCAGTTGACCAGGCACGTGCCGGTGGGGATAAACCAGGAACCGGGGACCTTGGCATAGGTTTTTTCCGGAAACAGGGCCACGGGCTCCTCTCCCGGTATGGCCTGGGATTCCAGAAGCAGAGTGCCGCCGGTCTTCAGCGCGGTCAGGATGTCGCGCAGAGTTTCAATGGGTGAGGGGCGGTGATAGATAATACCCAGGAGAAAGATGACATCAAAACATTCCGGAAAAAGATGCGCCTGTTCCACGCCCAGGAGGTCGATTTCAAGGTTGTCCTGCCCGGCAAACCCGTTCAGGGTCCGGAAGGTATAGTAATGCTGCACGTACGGTTCAAAGCCCAGGACCAGGCGCGGCTGGTGGTGGGCTGCCCTGAACATGTAGTACCCGTTGTTGCACCCGATGTCCGCCACGATCTTGTCCCGCAGGGATGGCATTTCCGGCCGCAGCCGGTTCCATTTGCGTTCACTGCGCCACTCCGCGTCAATATCGATGCCGAAAATTGTAAACGGACCTTTACGCCACGGCATGAATGAACGCAGAACATCGTAGACCAGGCTGCGCTCTTTGCTGCGTATGTCATCCTCCCTGCCGATCCGGACAATATCTCCTGCAAAGTCGCAGCACGAGGCCCGCAAATGCTGAACCGACTCGCAGGGTTCACGGTAGCGCAGGAATCCTTTCTTGGCCTGCCCGACCCATTTCTGCCGGCCGGCCGTGAAACGGAGCAGTTCATCATGCCTGGCTGAGGGAAAATGATCGAGGTAATGCATGGGAGGCATTTTTTTTGTTGTTACTTGACAGCAATGAAGGACGCAAAGTTGAACCACTGGAAAAATGTTTCAACAGTCGGGAATCCTGCCTGTCTGATCAGGTCAAGGTTTTCCCGGATGGAAAAGGGAACCAGGACATTTTCCAGTGCTTCGCGCTTTGCCGCAATTTCCAGCTCCGAGTAGCCCTGCCGCTTTTTAAACTGATGGTACATGTCGATAAAGGCCCGGTTCAGTTTTTTGTCATGGTTGATTATCTTTTCACTGGCACAGAAGAGCCCTCTGTCGGGAAGATTGTCATAAATGCGCCTGACAAACCGGGGGCGGTCCAGGGGGCGGATAAACTGCATGGTGTAGTTGCAGATGACGACATCAGCGCCAGCCGGTCGGAAAGTGGTGATATCGTCTTCAATAAATTCGATAACCGCTGATTTGGAATACATTTCCGCCTTTCGCCTTGCCTTTTCAATCATGGCAGGAGCATTATCAATGCCTGTATAGTGGAATTCCATATCCACAAGGCGGCGGGACAGCTCCAGCAAAGTGGTTCCGGTGGAGCATCCGAGATCATATACTCTGGCCCCTTGAGGAACCTGATTGCGCAGGAGTCGGGCAACAGAGTCAATGACGGCGGAGTAAAACGGGACAGAGCGGTTCAGCATATCATCAAAGACTTCAGCAACCTGTTCATTGAAGGTGAAATCTTCAGTGATTGCGCTGGAATCAAACAGTTTGTCTTTTTTCATGTCTGCAAAACCTGTGGGATTTTTCAAGGCCTACAGGTGTAAAATAGCCTTGCTATCTTGTCAAACTGAAAGTATAAATCGCATACAGATTTTGCCCCTGTGAGGCCGCATGGTCGCGGGTCCTGTAAGGGGTGCATGAATTCAGGTTTGAAAGCCGGCAAGGAAAATGGTTTTTCAGGAGGGGACCATGGGGAAAGACTTCTGGGCAAATATGATATTCTGTCTGGTACTGGCTGTCTTTGCGATATTTGCAGTAACCAGGATCGGTTCCGCCCTTACACCGAAAGGGCTGCTTGCCGGTGAACCCCGGCCCTCGGCAGAGGCCGCCCCCCTGTTGAAAGAGGTGGGGATAACGCAATACCGCATTATAATGGACCGTGGCCACAGGGTTGCAGCGCATTTTTATATCCGGAACAACTCGCCTGTTGATGTGAAAAATGTGTCCATCCTCTGTGATTTTTATGATCAGTCCGGTAACTTCATGGACCGGGAAAAATGGATTCTCAGCCAGACTTTTCCTGCCGGTGAGGAGAAAAAGTCCTCGTCGGTTCTTGAGAGTTTCGTCAATATGAATGGTGCGTCGGACTGTCGTGTAACAGACCTGCAAATTGTTAAATCCAGGGGCCCGATGGCCCAAACGCACGGTTCTGCCGCTGCCCCGGCAGAGTCCGGGTCCGGAGAAACGGGTCATGGCGTACCCCTGGGCGGCGGCCATTAGAGTCCGGCAGTTCCACTGCCGCAAAAAAAATCATACCTTTTTTATTCGTAACCGTGTCAACACAGGAAATACATTTTGATGAGATACTGAGCCGGTATCGCGCTGATCCATTTGATTATGTCGATATACACGCCATTCATGCGGGCCGGGTTCGGTTTCTGCTGGAAGAGGGGTTTGAGGTGGAAGGTCCGTCAGGGGAGTGGAAGCATATTCCCGGTACGGGCCTGTACGAGATTACCCGTGAGCGGAACGCAAAAATTGTTACCTCGAAGACAAACGGGATCATCTCTTCCCTGAACAGGGATCTGGACGGCGAGTTTGTCGAGGCCGGCCAGAAATTGATGACCATCCGGCATCCCCTCAAGAAAAAGGAGATTATCGAGTCGATTCTGCAGGAAGTGCTGTATCTCTTTCCGGCGCCTGAAAGGGCACGTTATTATTTTTCCATGGCCATCCAGTCCAGGATTGACCAGAAGGGTGTCCGGTCGGTGTTTATCAATCCTGGTGAGGAAATTATCACCATGTCTCTCATGAAAAGAGATACTCCCGTCTACTATAACGGGGAACCAGGCATAATTCACTCGGTCTATTTCAAGTCTGGTGACAGTGTCGACCAGGGTGTTCCCCTGATAGGTGTCTGTGCCGAAAATAAACTGCCCCTGATCCAGAAAATTATTACTCGTGTCAAGGCGGAGTGGGAATAGCATTTTATTCTGTTATTAACAGCCGGGTTCTTAGGGTCCGGATCTTACTCCCTGCAACAGGGTAAATCCCTCCCTTTCTGCATCTTTTAGATCATGAAAACAGAGCAGACTCTTTCCCCGGAAACCATCAGAAATTTTTTTCAAAGCCGCGAGTTCCGCTCCTGTTACAGGGCTGTACCGGATGACATTGCCCGAAAGGTACTGCGCTATGGCTTACCGGTCGGCAGCAGGATAGAGCAGAATGAGAGCATGCCGCGATGCATGGAACGGCTGCGGGACCTGATTGCCGAGGCCGGGAAAAAAGGAACAACCCTGCCCAGCGGTACGGTCATTGTTTCCAGGCAACTGGAAAGGGGCAGCGGCCGTTTCAAGCGTACCTGGCACGCGCCCAGGGGAGGATTGTGGATGGCAATGGCCTGGGCGGACACACTGTTGCCGGAGTATGCCAGGTTGCTGCCGCTTGCGGCAGGTTCCGCCTGTTGCGAGGCTGTCAGGAGTCTCGGCATTGATGCGACCGTGAAATGGGTCAACGATATCCACGTGCAGGGGCGTAAAATAGGCGGCATTCTCTGTGAGACCGTTACCGGCAGACATCCAGGAGACCGGTATCATCTCGTTGGAATAGGCATGAACTGCAACGTGGAGCAGTTTCCCGATGAACTGCGTCATTCCGCCGTCAGCATGCACAATATTCTGGGCGCAACAGTTGACTTGAACAGCTTTGCACTGGAGCTGCTTGCCTGCCTTGCCTGGAATTTCGGCCTGGTTCACCTGCAGGAAGAGCTCGACCTGGAGCAGGGGGAGGAAGAGTCGATAACTGGCAGGAAATCACTGGTCATTGATGCCTGGAAAAGATTGAGCGACACCATGGGGAGACAGGTCCGTTACGGGTATGATGTCGTCCAGAAGCCGCTTTACAGGGCTGTTGCACTGGATATTGATACACGTGGCGGTCTTGTGCTGCAGCTTGAAGATGGAAGCAGGGTTACGGAATACAGTGGTGAGATTATCTATCTTGATGCTGCCTCCGGTCTGAAAACAGGTTCCGGATCTGCCGCCAGGAGATAATGTCATGCTGAAGAAGATGCCGGGTATAGTGGTTGAGAAAGGTCAGCGTCTCTTCGGCGTTTTTTGCGGGCAGGCGCAGACGGCCGATGTTCTTCAGGTCGAGACGCTGGGCATAGTCAAGAAATTTGAGTGTCTGCACGGAAAGGGAAATCAAGGAACCAGTTGCAGCGCTTCTGCAGTTGCTGCACACCAGCGAACCGCTGCCGGAATGGAGCGTGTATGTGATTCCCGCTGTAACTGTTTTTTCGCAAAACCCGCACCGGTCAAGTTCAGGCCGGTATCCTGCCGCCCCAAGAAGACGCAGGTGAAACAGGGCGCCGGTCAGGAGCGGTTCTTCTCCTTCCTCCAGGGAAGACAGCGCCCAGATAAGGAGAGAGAAAATCTCCGGATCCGAATCATGCTCCCTGGTAAAGCGCAGAACAAGTTCGGCCGCCAGCATGGCCACAAGGTAGCGCTTAAAATCCTGTCGCAAAGAGAGAAAAGTTTCTTCCAGCTCTGCCTCGGCTAAAAAAAGCAGGGTATCCCGCCGGGGCGGGCGGTACATGATCTCAAGCAGGGTGAACTCTTCCAGTTTGTTGACAAAACGCTTTTTACTGCGTTTGGCGCCCTTGGCAATTCCGGTTGCCCTGCCGATATCGGGGCTGAAAAAGGTAACAATTTTATCGGCTTCGCCGTGATCATTGACACTTAAGACGAGGCCACGGGTGCGGCAGTTCATCATCTGCCCGGTGATTGCTCAGGCCTTCCGGGCGGAGCATCATTTTCCTCGTTTTTGCCGGTTTCAGCAGGTACTGCCACTGGAGACGGGTTGGCTGGTTTCTTGTCGGCCGATGGTCGGGTTTCTGTTTTTTCGGTCTTGCTGCCGGGCAGAACGTGCATCATGACGGACTGGAACTCCGCTGTTTTCCTGGTCAGGAAACTGAAGGGGTTCCAGGAGGTGTACAGGCAGAATGCGGTAAACAGGACAATGATAACCACCAGCAGGATGCCTGCCGTCGTCATGGAAGATACATGGGAGGGTTCAGCCAGCGCCTTGGGCGTCAGCATTTTTTTGGTCTGCTTCACGCTGCGGCGCTTGCCGGAGGTTATGCTTGCATCGCGTTCCTGCATGAACTGTGAAACAACCCTGGGTGGGTCGACGCCGAGAAACTCGGCATAAATTGTGAGTAAACCGCGGGTAAAGGTGTCAGCCGGCAGGGCAGTGAAATCCTGGGCTTCAAGAGCCTTGATATTCACCTCTGAAATCCGGGTTATCTCCGAAACCTCCCTGGTTGACAATTCCTTTTCAGTACGAAGTCTCTGAAGATACTGCCCGGTATTCTCAAATTCAGGCTGCTGCTTCTGGGGCTGGTTCTGTTTTCTGATGTTTTTTTCCCCGGTTTTACTCATTGCACAGTACTCCGCATGGGAAGAAACGTTAAGAGACACCCGTCAGAGTATCTTGATGTAGGAACGGCTTTTTACCTCTTTGAGCCAGTCATCAAATCTTGCCTCGATTTCCTGCTGGTACAGGGTATCGTAAATTTCGTCTTTGACGGACTCGTAGGGGACCTTGGTGATAATCTGCCCTTCCTGGCTCGACAGAACTTTGAAAAACTGGTAGCCCGACGATGTCTCGATAAGAG
>JAJRVA010000029.1 GCA_024277485.1 Deltaproteobacteria bacterium
CTGGCCCGCAAGATGCTTGAACGCATAGAAGCGGGCAACCCTCCGAAGATGGGACTTTCAAGGTGGCTGCCCGACCTTTCCATGCCGGACTGGACCCTGTTTGGTTCCGAGGATATCGAAAAGTAAGGAATTACAGATCAGCGCCCTGTTCCACGTTCGGCCTGCCCGGATCACCAGGTAACGGTCATTCGCATGCCGTAAAACCGTTCCGGTTCAGCCCCTTGGTCATGACGGAGTTGCTGTACCATGACCGGAGCGAGCATGACATCGGTGTCCCTGGAAAAAATATATTGTGCCCACCCTTTCATGGCCGGAACGACATGTCCGAACGGGTCGATGAGAAAAAGCGATATGGCTCCAAGGATGCGGCTGCTCAGTACCTTGTCGCCATTTTTCCTGATCCGGTGCTCCAAAGGAAGCAGTATCTCCGCCACGACCCAGCCCAGAAGGGGGGTAAATATCAGATCCTGGATGGAGACCGGTTCGGCCCAGGCCTCGATGCCGAATTCGTAAAAGGCGGAGATGGAAAAGGAGAACAGCAGCGACTCCAGCCTCGAATAACCGTAATGACGGGCATAGATGAAATAGGTGGAACCGAAGTAAGGATGGCCTATGTAGTTAATCCAGTAATCATCCTTGTCCCAGTGCCATGAGACCACGTTTTCCTTCCAGTTGTCCCAACTGTCTTCCAGATTGATGTCATCCTTGGTCCAGTTGGATACGTCTTCCGGCAGAAGATAAATGGTTACCATGGCCAGGAAGGCCGGCACCAGAAAATAGACCGAGTCTTCGGCAAGGATCGAGTAGCGCCCCAGGAATCCATCCTGCTCCGGCGGCTCCAGTTCGTCATACAGTCCGGGCAGATTGAACCCCTCTTCTTCTCCGCTCAGGAAAAGGAACAGCGTGTCAAAGGGACCGGGGCCGGGGCGGGTCGTAGACGCCTGGAATGGTATGATCTGTTCTTCCCAGTACCAGTCGCCTGCTGTCTGCCGGTCTTCTCCGGCAGACAGCAGGCCAGGGGGGACAAGGGCGGACTGGACCATAAGGAGCATGAAAAAGACAAAGAGTGCTTTGCAGTTCATTGTATCTTCTGTAAATTCTGTATCACTCCATGGTTTAGAGTAGAGGCGGGCAGGTTTGAGGCAAATTCCCGGGCTGGGGGTTGTATAAAGGTAAAGCCATGAGAAAACAACCCTACACCGCAGCCTCTTCGGCAATCTTCTCCAAAAGAGACGGCCATAGCACTTACCTGACATACACCGGTACAAGAACCACGCTGGAACAGGCAATAGCTGTGGAGGCTGACAGCCTTCAGCATGAAAACCTGATAAACTTGGGCTTAAATACCCGTCTGTTGCTCTTCATTACAGCAGGTTAGCACAAGTCAGAACATCTTCCAGGTCCTGCAGCAGCCCGGCCACCTCCTTCCCGGTATCCAGCACAACGAGCTCGGCAGGAGAAAGTTCCTTCGGCGGTTCAAATGTTTTTTTCTGAACCTGAAATATTTCCCATCTTCCGTCCGACACCGCTTCCGGGTCGCGGGATCTTTTTTCAAGCCGCCTCTTTACCTCTTCATCACCACAGACACACTGGATGAACACCCTGCCCACCCCGATCTCTTCAGCCATTTGCCGAACGCGTTCCCGTTCCTGCCGGTGATGGTATGAACCGTCCAGGACCACTCCACGCCGACCATCCAGGAGATCCCTGCGGGCCTGGTCCAGCATGGCCTGATAGGTTTGCCGGGTCAACTCTTTCGTGTAAATTCCCTGGTTGATGCCGTCCGGCCTGCGGCTGGTGGGAGCAAGACCGGCCAGTTCCTTTCGTACCCGGTCCGTATTATAGTACGGCATGTCGCGACGAGCCGCAAAGGACCGGGCCAGGGTGGATTTACCCGAGGCAACCATGCCGAAAAATACATATATCCTCTGCATGACCTGTCACCCGGCCGCATAGTGCATTGCCAGCCGGAAATAACCGGCAGCATCATTCGTGCACGCCTGCCGCACGCCTTCCTCCACAGCCGGATCACCTGCCGTAAACAACCCTATCTTTCCCCGTACATAGGCACGGTAGCATTTGTAGAAATCAAGGACACCTCTCAGGCTGCTGTCCTGCGATGCCTCGACAAACCGGTCAATCAGCCGGACCGACAATTCCTCCAGGCCGTGAAAATCAAGGTCCATGGCCAGAAAAGCAATGTCGCTCGCCACATCACAGTAACGGAAGCGCTGGTTGAACTCGATACAGTCATAGATATACACCTTGTCAGCCAGGCATATATTGGCTGAGTAGAGGTCGCCGTGGCAGTCCCGGATCTTTTCCTCGCCAATCCGCTGATCAAACAGTTCCTGCTGAGTGAGAAAATGCCGTGCATATCCGGATATGGTATCGAACTGGTTTGTTGACAGGGCCTCACCCCCGACAAACTCCCGGGTCTGGTCAAAATTTTCCAGAACATTGATTGCCACCGCATCCGCCCTGCCGTAGCGGTCAATCTCCCCGTTGTGTTCCGCCTGGCTGTAAAAGGGGACCAGGACATCAACCAGGGCATCGATATGTTTCTTCTCCAGCTGGCCGGCACGTATCACGTTCACCATCATCCTCTCTTCAGGCATTCGTGCCATCTTCACGCCATACTCCACTATCTCGCCCTCACCGTCCAGTGCAAACACTCCATTTTTGTCCGTGACGGTGACCAGGCCAAGATAAATCTCCGGGCTGAGCCTGCGGTTGAGCAGCAGTTCCTGCCTGCAGCAGGAGTGGCGTTTTTCCAGGCTGGTAAAATCAAGGAAGCCGAAATCAACAGGCTTCTTGAACTTATAGACATACTCGCCTGCCAATATGACGTAGGAAATGTGGGTCTGCACAAGCCTGATGTCAGGGGCCTCATGTTCATAGGCCGAGGGAACAAGAAGGGCCTGAATAAAGTCAGGAAGGTTTTCAGCGGTCATACTTTTCTCCAGGGAAATATCAACAGTTATCCTCTACAAAAATTCCGGCATACTCTACCAGAAGAGGAGGTCGGCGTAAATGTTTACCAACCGGATGACCTGTGGTAAAGTCAAACCTGAAAAACAGGCCGGACATAATGAATGAAAATGAACTGAAAAAACTTCTTGCCCAGGTGCGGGACCACTCGCTGACCACCAGTGAAGCTGTTCACAGGCTCCGCAACTTCCCTGCTGAACAGCTGGAATCCGCTCATCTCGACCACCATCGACAGCTCCGCACCGGTTTTCCCGAGGCTGTTTTCGGCGAAAACAAAACAGCCGCGCACCTGATCGAGATCCTTGCTGCCATGCTCAAGCAGGAAAATGTCGTCCTGGCCACCCGGGTCAGTGCCGGGAAAGCCGCGGAGGTCCTCCACAAACTGGACGGCCTGACCTATCACGATACGCCACGCATGCTGACCGGGAACGATCACCGTATTGCTCCGGACAGCGGCCGCGGCACGGTCGTCATTGTTACCGCTGGCACATCAGACCTTCCGGTTGCCGAGGAGGCCAGGATTACCCTTGAGAGCTTGGGGCACCGGGTGAAGACGGTCTACGATGCCGGAGTGGCCGGACTGCACCGCATACTTGCGCAGACCCCGGTGCTGCAGAGGGCCACTGCCCTGATCGTTGTGGCCGGTATGGAGGGGGCCCTGCCCGGCGTGGTGTCCGGGATGGTCAGCACCCCGGTTGTCGCGGTCCCGACCAGTGTCGGCTACGGAACCGGGGCCGGCGGCCTGGCCGCCCTGCTTGGCATGCTCAACAGCTGCGCGCCCGGTCTGGCTGTGGTCAACATTGACAACGGTTTCGGCGCTGCATGCATGGCTGCCGCAATCAACCGGAAAACGGGCTGAGGCACCCCTGGAAAAAATCCCCCCTGCTGTTGCGGAAAAACCGTGATCGTCGTATAGTGTTACGTTTTCAGCTTCCAACCTGGATAAACGAACATTTTGATCATTAAAACAAGAGCATAACGAATGAATACTTCCCTGAAAGTGAAAATTATCCTGCTGACAGGTCTTGTCCTGTTTTCAGTCATGGCCATTGTTCCCTCTTTTTATGCTGACGCGCCGTCCTGGTGGAAAAAATATTTAGCTCCGGAAGGCCTGAAACTCGGCCTTGACCTGCAGGGCGGGGTGCACATGGTTCTGCAGGTAGACCTGGAAAAGGCAGCGGAGAAATCCCTGGATATCTCCGCATCGCAACTCAAGGATGCCCTGGCGGAAAAAAATATTACTGCTGTCCAGATTGATTCCGGGGACCCCGACAAGGTTATCTTCACCCTGCCGAACACCGGCGCTGTCGATACGGTTCAGCAGGTGATCAGCGGTGATTTTCCGAACCTTGATATTACTATCGATGCCGAAGAGGGAAGTTTTCCGCGCATTACCCTGCAGCTGAAGCAGGAGGAAATTGATTTTATCCAGGAGAATGCCGTCAACCAGTCCCTGGAAATCATCCGTAACCGGATAGACCAGTTCGGTGTTGCCGAACCGGTCATTCTCCGCCAGGGGGAAAACGAGATAGTTGTCCAGCTCCCCGGGGTCAAGGACCAGCAGAGGGCCATGGACCTCATCGGCCAGACCGCGCAGCTTGAATTCAAGCTTGTCTACGATGATGCCGGTATCAACCTGCAGCAGCTGATCAACACTGCGGTCAGCAACGGACAGTGGAACTTCGGAGGCAGCCGCAAACAGCTCAACCTGGCTCTGCAGGGACAGATCCCCCAGGACAGTGAAGTCTATTTTGAAAAGCATGTCGATTCCCAGACCCGCCAGGAATCCAAGATTCCCCTGCTTCTGCACAGGCAGGTGCTGATGACCGGCGAGATGGTCAAGGATGCCCAGGTCCGCATCGGCGGCAGTTTCAATGAACCCTATGTCAGCCTCGATCTCACCGGCCCGGGAGGGAAGATTTTTGGTAATGTTACGGAAAAAAATGTTGGCAAACGGCTGGCAATTGTCCTGGACGAGGTCATCCGCTCGGCCCCGGTGATCAGGGAGAGAATCCTTGGCGGCAAGGCCCAGATTTCCGGGAATTTTACCCATGCCGAAGCAAGTGACCTGGCCATTGTCCTGCGTGTCGGCGCGCTCCCCGCCCCCATTGAAGTCATCCAGAACCTGACGGTCGGGGCCAGCCTCGGGCATGACTCCATCCAGAAGGGACTCATATCCGGCCTCTTTGGCGCGCTCGTGGTTCTCGTCTTCATGGTCATCTATTACCGGCTCTCCGGTGTAATAGCCGACCTTGCCCTGGTCCTGAACATTCTTTTCCTCTTCGTGGGGCTGGCCATGCTCAGTGCGACGCTTACCCTGCCGGGCATTGCCGGTATCATCCTCTCCATCGGCATGGCGGTTGATGCCAATGTGCTGATCTTTGAGCGGATGCGGGAGGAATTTGCCCTGGGGAAATCCGTCAAGTCCGGCGTTGACGGCGGTTTTGACAAGGCCTTCTGGTCCATTGTCGACTCTCAGGTCACCACCCTTATAACGGCCCTGGCCCTGTTCATGTTCGGCACCGGTCCCATCAAGGGTTTTGCCGTTACCCTGTCGCTGGGTATCATTTT
Organism: Deltaproteobacteria bacterium; assembly: GCA_024277485.1. The sequence goes on from JAJRVA010000029.1 coordinate 5,563, forward strand.
CAACCTCTTTGCGGTCCTCTTCTGCTCCCGTCTGGTCTACGAGATTCTCTACACGAAAAAAAGTCTGAAAGAGCTGCGGTTCCTCCAGGTCATCAAGAAATCCAATTTCGATTTCATGAAGATCAGGAACGTGACCTTTGGACTGTCCGGCCTGATGATCCTAATCGGCCTGGTCGCCTTTGTCCAGATTCTCCGCGGTGAGGCCAACCTGGGGGTTGATTTCTCGGGCGGCTCCATGCTCCAGTACAAGGCTGAGCAGCCATTTCAACTCAATGAGGTCCGGTCCGCATTCAAGAGAAACGGCTGGGATACCATTGACCTGCAGCAGGTTACCGGAGAAAACAGGCTGATCATCAAGATGAAAAAATCCGAGGAAACAGTCGGCCACCTGGGCAAGGAAATTACCGCTGTCCTCACCAAGGAAGAGGCCGACAAGGGGTTTGTCCTGGAAAGCCAGTCGGAAATCGGCTCCTCAATCAGCGCCGTTCTCAGGAACAAGGCCATCCAGGCCATCACCATATCACTGCTGGGCGTCCTGATCTACCTGGCCCTGCGTTTTGACTTGAGTTTCGGGGTGGCGGCCGCATCCGCGACCTTCCATGATGTCCTGGTCGTGCTTGGCATCTGCTGGCTGATGAACGTGGAGATCACCCTGCTCATTGTCACGGCCCTGCTGACCCTGGCCGGCTACTCCCTGAATGACTCGGTGGTTGTTTTTGACCGGATCCGCGAAAATATGCAGAAGAAAAAAGAGGACAACTTTTACAACATCATCAATGCCAGCATCAACCAGGTGATGGGCAGAACCGTGGTCACCTCGCTGACCACCGCTCTGGTCCTGATCTCGCTGTTTTTTTTCGGCGGGTCGGCAATTCATGACTTTTCCTTTGCCCTGCTGACCGGTGTTGTTGTGGGAACCTATTCCTCAATTTTTGTTGCCAGCCCGATCCTCAGCTTCTGGCCGAGGAAAGAGTAAGACCGGGATGACCCCGCATCTGCCCGAACATTTTCACCGCCTGGACAGGGAAGAGCGATTCTCTTTCCGTTGTCATCCTGATGTGCCGTGTTTTACCGAGTGCTGCCGGCAGCTTGACCTGGCCCTTACGCCATACGATGTCCTGCGGCTGAAAAACAGGCTGAAGATACACTCCGGCCGATTCCTGGAACAGTACATTATTGTTGAATGGGATGCGCGCGTTGTCTTCCCGCAATGCTACCTGACCATGATCGATGACGGCCGGGCCAGCTGCGTCTTTGTTTCCCCCGGGGGATGCACAGTGTATGAAGACAGGCCGGGCGCCTGCCGGGCATACCCTGTCGGACGCGGAGCAGCCCGGAACACCCGCGGCACGCTGGAAGAACAGTACGTGCTGATTACCGAGCCCCACTGTCGCGGTCATGCGGAAAAAACATCCCGGACAGCGGGCCAATACAGTATTGACCAGGGGCTGGAGGAGTACAACCGTTTCAACGACGCGCTCATGGCCGTTCTCCATCATGAAAAAATACAAAAAGGCTTCCGGCCAGCCCGGGCCCAGCTTGACCAATTTATCCTGGCCCTGTACAATCTGGACATGTTCCGGCAGGAGATGGGGGATGGCAGAATAACAATGCGCCGCCCCCTTTCCAGCGCGGAACTCCAGGGACTTGCAGATGACGACAACAAGCTCCTGCTCCTGGGCATTGCCTGGCTGCGGCAGGAGCTGTTTGGCGACGCTGCCTGACCAGGCGGCTTTTTCGTTGTTTTTGGGACACTGAACGCATAGGTCCGGACCCAAAGAGCCTGATTTTAACAACTGAAGAAATACCCGATGCTGAAACTTGTCATCTTTGACTGCGATGGTGTTCTGTTTGATTCCCGGGAAGCAAACCGGGCCTACTACGACCATCTTCTGAACACATTCGGCTGTCCGCCCATGCAGGAAGATGAGGTCGACTTTGTTCATATCCACAATGTTATGGACTCGGTAGCCCATATTTTTCGGCACTACCCGGAAATCGCCCGGGACGCCGTGGACCGCTACCGTACCGAACTGGACTATACGCCATTCCTGCAGCACATGATCATGGAACCCGACCTGATGGAGTTCCTCCGGATCGTCAAACCCCGCTATCACACCGCCATCAGCACCAACCGGACAACCACCATGCCCATGATTCTTGATATCTTTCAGCTCCGGCCCTGGTTCGAGCAGGTGGTAACCGCCCTTGACGCGCCCCGGCCCAAGCCCGCCCCTGACGGACTGCGGATGATTCTGGACAATTTTAAACTCCATGCCGGCGAGGCCGTTTATATCGGCGACAGCGAGGTCGACCGTGAACATACCGCCTGTCTTGACATGGAGCTGATCGCCTTTAAGAACCCGGCCCTCAAGGCAGAGTATCACGTGGACAGTTTTATGGATATTCTGCAGATTGCCCCTTTTCTTTCCACGGAGCGATGCAATGATCCTGCATATTGAACATGACCTGATGGTCAGCGGGCCGGACCTGCAGGCATGCAGCCAGCACGTCCAGAGATTTTTTGAAAAATCCCAGCTTGTGCACTATGACTTCATCAGCGTTGACCTGCCCCATTCGGTCAACGGGTCCGACCCGCGCTTCGAAGAACTGCTGAACAGGGCAGTTTCCCGGAACCACGAAGTTCTGGCCGACCTGCTCGCCAAGATACAAAATGAGGACTGCAACACACTGGAAGACCTGCTTCATCTTCCGCAGGGATTTCAAAGCAAAGTGCTCCATATCATGAGCCATCTGCTTGATGGATTTTTCGGCGTTGATTCACATTTTTTCGATATTGATGAAGTATCGAACTGGGTAACGGAAAACCGAAGGAAAAAGATCAGGGAAACCCCCGAAGAATGCTGGCTGATCCATGTCAAAGCGGAATCTGTTTACGGGGGAGGATTTGAAAAGAAAAACAGGTAACCGGAAAAAATTCTACGCCTTCACCTCACCCGCTTCATCAAGCCGTTTCAGGCCATCCATGAGCACCATCATGAAATCACCGATATCA
>JAJRVA010000030.1 GCA_024277485.1 Deltaproteobacteria bacterium
AGCAACACCTTCATCAGGCCGACCATCCCCTGGGGGGTGTAGCCGGCCCTGGTCATATATTCCATGCCCAGCGCGTCGGCCTCGCGTTCATTGTCCCTGCTGTAATGTGCCAGAAGAGCCCCGGCCCCGAGGCTGCCCAAGCCCTGGATGAGACCTCCGTAATCACCATAACCGGTTGTGCCTGCGGCAACGGCTGCGCCGGCAATGAGAACATTCGCGATCGTGCCCTTGGTGGCTCTTTCAGCGGTATGGCGGGCATTGACATGGCCGATCTCGTGACCGAGCAGGGCGGCCAGCTCCGCCTCGTTGTCAAGTTCCAGCAGGATGCCCCGGGTGGCCGCGATGGAGCCGCCGGGAAAGGCATAGGCATTGATGTATGTCGCATTGACGGCTCTGAAAGAGAACGGCATGTCCGGCCGGTGCGATCTCGATGCCATTTCCCGGCCCACCCTGTCCAGGTATGCGTTGAGCCCGGAATCCTGCACAGGTCCGTAATCAGTGGAAAACTGGTAGGGTGATTGCTGCCGGTCGAGCGCGATTTCCTCGGCCGGGGTCATGAGCATCAGCTGCTGGCGACCGGTAACAGGGTCCACGGCGCAGCCTTGCAGGAGACCCTGGGCGACAAGTATCCCGCCGCCGGCTCCGAAAAGTTTCAGGAGCTGGCGCCGGGTCAGCTGGTCGGTTGTGCAGTCCGGCTTCATGGGGCTGTCGTTTTTTTCCAGTCGATCGCCAGCAACAGGCGCAGCACGGTATCATATATCCCGGGGGAGCTGCTGGCCCGGGGCCCGGCGACATTCAGTGTCGATATGGAATGTTCCTTCATCCATTTTACTACAGCATCCACGGCCTCGTCCATGGATATTTCATCCAGGTCCAGGACCAGGCAGGGCCGGTCATGTTTGACGGCCAGGTGCTGGGTCAGGGCCGAGCCACCGGTGAGGGGACCGAAGGAAACAATCAGGGTGCCGTCACTTGAAACCACGTTTTTTTCCGTCCGTTTTCTGTAGCTGAATGAATCCAGCTCCTGCAGGGCGTAACGGGCAGGCAGGGGACCGTCTTCGGTCTTTCTGCCCCGGGGCAGCCATCCGCCATGGGGGATGCCGAGTTTGATCGCCGCATCGAGCGCGGCCCGGTCAGCCCCGGTCTGTCCACCTGATATGATTTTCATGTAACCGCGTCAATCTTTTTGAAACGGGTTCGCGGCGCTGAACAGACAGGGCAGTTGTCAGGAGGGGTATCCACCGCGATATAGCCACAGAAATCACAGGCATAGTACTGTGTGTCCGGTGGGTTGTCCCCAAGGCGGGTGTAGAGTTCAAGATTTCTCTGTTCCACTGCGGCGCTGTGCCGAAAGCCTGTTGCCAGGCCTTTCGCGCCGTCCTTTTCAGCATCAGCAAGGAGCTGCCGGTACTCTTCAATGGAGGCAGGGATCTCTTTAGCATAGACTGATTTTTCGTTTTCCTCTGTTGCACCGATCGGGCCGCGTATCTGCACGAGAAAACGCTGTGCCTGCATAGTCCTGGATGCGGCCAGACTCAGAAAGAGCCTGGCCAGTTCGGGACGGCCGTCTTTCTCTGCCCGCATGGCATACACCTTGCCGCGTTCCGCATCCCTTGCAAGTCGGGCAAAGAGGCTGAGAAGTTTATGCTCCATATTCATGCTGTTTCTCCTGTTGTTACCGAGCGGATCCGGACAGGGATACGATTATGCGCCTGTCCACTGTTTCCTGACCGGCAAGATAATTGTGTAAACAGGGGCTTCATTGTTGTGAGTGGTCTGAGTTTACGCACACGGTGGTTCGCTGCGATTCTCAGGTTACTTTTTCGGATTAACGGGCCAAGGGCCGGAAACGTACAGATACCATAGATTCGCCGTGTCGTCTACTTTGCAGACTCCTCTTGAATAAAGGCTATGCTATGAGTTTTCCGGTGCCGACGGTGTTATTGAACAGGAGACACCTTGCGGCCGGTCGAGCAATGAAAAGGAAAAAAGATCCATTGGTGCAACTCGCCGTTATAGTGTATAAGGTTTTTTGTTGGTAAATAGATTTCTGGCCACTGATGAATATCCTTCTTGTCAATCCACCAAATTGCGGACGCAGTATCCCGGAAGAGCGGTACGGCATAACTTCACTGAAACAGATTTTTCGTGGTGAACCCCTTGCCCTGGAGGAACTGGCCGGCAACCTTCTTGACCATGAAGTCCGTATAGTTGACCTGAAAGCAGATCCTGACGGGCTGGATTCGGAACTGGCCGGCTGGCGTCCGGAGGTGGTCGGGATTACCGGTGTGACCTGTGAAGCCAGGACCATGCTCAGGATCGCCGCAAAGGTCAAGGAAATGTGCCGGGCGGTTGTCGTGGTGGGAGGGAGTCACGCAAGCAGTGATCCTGCCTTTTTCAACCATGCTGACAGTTGCGTAAAAGTTTTTATGCGGCCTGCTGTTTTCTGATATAGTCGGCCAGGGTGGCCAGGGACTGCAGAACCACCCTGGTCGTATTCTCGGAGTCCATTCTCACGCCATATTCCTGCTGGATGGTAACGGCAATTTCCAGGGCATCTATTGAATCGGTTCCAAGGGGGGAGTCCGGGCCGATCAGGGGGGCATCGGTGTGCATCCTGTCATATTCCACCTCATGCAGGTTGCATGTTGTGCAGATAAGTTCCAGCAACTCCTGTTCCAGCGGATCCATTATCAGTATCGGATTCATCTCTTTGGTGTGATGAAATACGGTGATTGTATTTCATTAAATCGTTTTTTCCGGTACGGCATGCGGTTATAATCGAATTTTCGCCAGTTTCCAGGAAAAAATCATGCTGAGCAGAAACAAAATGGTCAGCCGGCCGAGATCATCGATAATCCCGGTTACAGGCATCCCTCGCATCAGCAGGTCATGGAAGGATGTCAGTCCCCAGTTGAGCGGCGAGATGATACTGAGTTTCTGCATACCCCCGGGCATGGCATAAACCGGAACCATCACTCCGCCCAGGGCGGCTGCGGCCACAACCGAGGTCGCCCCGATGGTGGAGGCCTGTTCATAGGTGTTGCAGGCCAGACCCAGGAAGGTACCGTATCCACAGGCGGCAAGGCTTGAGAACAGAATAATCAGTCCCACACCAGCAGGATTGGCACTGATGGTGAACGACGGCAGCCCGATATACGGGAACAGGTACGCGCCGATAAGGCCGATAAGCAGGAACTGGCAGAAGCAGACACCGATATAGGCCAGAATTTTTCCTGAAAAGAGGAGCAGGGGAGAAGCCGGCATGGAGGTCAGACGGATCCAGATGCCGGATTCGTGTTCCTGCAGGATTGAACCGGCAATGGGGATCGCGGTAAAGAACAGGCCGAACAGTGCCCAGGCAGGAACATTCTGCTGCACCGGGTTATGCTCTGGTGTTTGGTCCGCAGAGGTTCTGCCGACCTGAACGGTCAGCAGGGGACGGCTGAGCAGCTCTGTCAGCCTTAAGTCCGGCAGGGGAGAAAATTCCTTCGGAACCCCGAGTTCCGCCATTGCATCATTGAGCATGCCCTCAAGGTTTTTCATCTCTGCCTCCACCGAAACCGCCTGTACTGCCATCTGCAGCTGGGCCATTATGCCTGAACGCAGTCCGGCCATGATGCCGGGATCAAAAAAGATGTGTACAACAGGTAACGGAGAAGTCTTCGGTTCCTGTCCGGTGTCCTGCCGGAGAATCTGGGCTGCCCGCTGCTGCAGACCGGCAGAGGCGCCTTCCTGCAGGACAATACCGGCCTGGTATGCACCATCCATGACCGCGGCCTCAAGCTCTGAGGCTTTTTTTGTATTTTTATCCCAGACAACGAGGTCCAGATTTCCTGTTGCCAGGCGTTCTTGCAGCGAACTGCCAAGTTCTCCGCTGTCCAGGTCCAGAAACAGCATCCGGGTCATTGTCTGCCCGGTGAGCTGCATGACATTTTCCTGAACAAGGGTAAGCACCACGACCAGGATCGCGGGCATGAGAAACAGGACCAGCAGTCCTGCCCTGTCCCGCCTGAGCAGCAGAATTTCCTTGGCAGCAGATGTCAGTATCGTGTTCATACCGGTCTCACGGGAGAGGTGATGGAGTGTCATGTGTCACGGAGCTGTTTTCCCGTCAGAAGCAGAAAAAGAGCTTCCAGGTTCGTGCTGCCGCTCTCTGCAAGCAACTGCTCAGGGGCGCCCTGTTTAATCAGGCGGCCGCTGTCAATAATGCCGATCCGGCTGCACAGCTCCCGGGCCTCTTCCATGTAATGGGTGGTGTAGAGAATCGTTGTCCCTCTTTGCTTGAGATCCGCAAGCTGTTTGTGGATAAGATGCCTGGACTGGGCATCAATACCCACGGTCGGTTCATCCAGAAAAAGAATTTTTGGCCTGTTCAAAAGCCCTGCCGCCAGGTTCAGCCTCCGTTTCATGCCGCCGGAGAAAGTGGCGACCATGCGGTCCGCATGGTCGCGGAGGGCCGCAAAATCCATGCATTCCGCCACCCGATCCCGCAGTTGTCTGCCGCCAAGACCGTACAGTTTTCCGAAAAAAATGAGGTTCTCACGGGCTGTCAGTTTATCATACAGGGCGATATCCTGCGGCACCAGCCCTGTCATCTGTTTGATGGCCGCAGGGCGCTGCGCAAGGTCCATACCCATGATTGTAACTGAGCCGTTGTCCGGTGCAAACTGTCCGGTGAGAAGAGAGATAACAGTGGTTTTTCCGGCCCCGTTCGGGCCGAGAAGCCCGTAGAATTCACCTGCACGCACGGACAGGCTGCAGTTGTCCAGGGCCGGGGTGGCAGTGTTTGCGTACCGGTGTGCCAGGCCCTGGGCCCTGATGGCATATCCATCATCCGGTCCTGAAGAGGGGTTTTTGCGGTTCATTGCTGTTTTTTCACCCACAGGGCCAGTTCCTGGAAAACTTTTTCTTCCAGTGCCGCGCACGCGCGCATTTTTTCCGCCATGGCAGGGTAGGTGTCCTCTGCCCGGGCGCGATCTTTACAGATACGGGCCGCCATGACGCCGAACTGCCGCCAGCAGTCTCCTGATTCGGTCAGCAGAGAGGCTGAGTCGCGGAGCAGAGTGTCCTGCAGCACGTCCGCGCTTTCCTGGAGAAAGGCGCCATACATGAAACGAAAGCCTCCTCCTCCGGTTCCGATCTCCTCCTGCATACGGACAACATGACCCAGGTGCAGTTCCGTCCGTTCACGGCCCAGGCGCCGGGGCCATTTTTCCAGGCGCCCGGCCAGGAATCGTATGCCTTTCACACCTATCAGTGGAAAAGGCAAGGCAAGCATCATCCGGCAGACGGATGCGATACCCTGAAGAATAAAGGGGCCGGGTTCAAAATTCTCCGGCACCCCGGTCAGATAATACATTTTTCCCCTGGGAGCAAGGGCGCCGGAAGCAAACCTGGCCCTTTGTAAATCCTCAGCCGGGCAGCGCACCGGCGCTGGAAACACGGGGTCACTTATGAGATACTCGTTTCCCTCTTTGCCGAACACGACCAGGTTATGGGCATTAAAATGAAAGCGCAGGGCCCTGGGAAAGAAGGGCAGCCAGAAAACACCGGTCTGCAGGCCCACCGGGATGCCTTTCTCAAGGGTTTCGTCCAGTTCCATCATGGCCTGGTCGCGGTCGCGAAATTTTTTGTATTCCATGGAAACTCCTGGAATCCTGGTGATCTGCTTGAGTATGTTTCCTGCCGCGGCCCGGTAGGTGACCAGGGGCATCCCGTTAATCCTGATAAAGGGAAGATACCCGAAAAAAAGACCGCACCCGATGCCGAAAGCCATGGCCTCGGTGATATGTATTCCCTGCCAGGCAAGGAGATTGGCCGCCACACCACTTTCACAGTGGGCGGATTGGTGATGTGGAAAATCAATCATGGAGTTCCCGCCTGTCTAATTGCGTCATACACCGGGGCCGAGAGTCTGCCGCTTTTCAGGTCATCCGGGGAGACCTGGAACAGGTCGCCATATTTCCGCAGGGTTTTCAGACCAAGCCGCTTAAAAAACAGCGGGAAAAGATGCAGGCGGACCTGCCAGCGGGACTGGTTTGTATAGCGGGCCAGAAGAGCGATGTCCATCTGGTTGGCAGTCATGTAATAGTGCAGACAGCTGACCCGGCCGGCACGGACTTTTTCCCTGGATGCGGCAATATTTTTTTCTATTTCCAGCCATGCCTGGCGGTTGACCACATTCACCGGCTGCCAGCCCGGCCCGGAAACCAGTTCATATTTTCCGTCGCTGTTGACTGCATAACTGACGGTTTTTACTCCACCGGTTACACCCTGGCTGAATGTTTGTCCTTCACTCTTCATGCGGAATTTCCTAAAATGTAATACCTGCCAGGAATTTGCCGGCGTTCAGCGGTACATTGGGTTCTTGTGTGCCGGCATTGGAGATGTGATGGTACCGTAATTCAAGCAGCAGGTTGTGTTCGTTGTCCAGGGCATGTTCCAGGCCGATGCCGAACTGATAGTTGCCGTTCCAGACCGCTCCCATTCCGGGAATGTCGGCAAAACTGTACACCGGTCCGCCGCCGCCGAACAGGTAGGGGCGCCAGTTTGCACTGGCCGTAAAGGTGTAATTGGCCAGAAAATTTACGCCGACCATGGCGGATACGTCAGGGCTGACGACAAGATGAACAGGCAGCTCCAGCAGGATGGAGTAAAACCCCTGGAACCAGCCGGAACCGAGATTATCAAGAATCCGATGGTTGTAACGAAGGACAATGTCAATGGTTGCAACACGCTGGGTGGTCTGTCCCCAGCCCGGAAAACTTTGCCCGTAGCCGGTGATGACTGCCCGGCTGTCCTTTGACGTATCAATAATGCCGGCCCCGGCGGAATCAACCCGGAAAGAGGCGCCAGCAAAAAGGATATACAACAGGAGACAGATTACTCCCGCTGCTATCCCGCCAGGATGGTTGCTCATTTCTCCGGCATGGACTCGACCACGTACCCGGCCAGGATTTTTCCCATATCGTCCAGAAGAGAATGATCGGAGGAGCCGTAACTCCAGGCAGCGGCAAAGGAATTGTTCCAGCTGGACATTTTTTTCGTGCGAACAGCTTTCCCGGTTTTGCCGTCGATCAACTGGAGATCAAGCTCAACCCCTGAGCTGCCCGCAAATGCCCCGCCCCATATCCTGGCGCTGTCACTGACGATCCGCATGTTGGTAATTTCCGCTTTAATGAGGAGAGTGTTTCCCTTTGCCGGCATTGCTCCTGCGTCTGTGCCGACGTGCGCAAAGGTTTTTTCTTCCTGCAGGGCTGTCATCATACTCTTCTGCAGAGTTCTGGCTGCCTCCGGGTAATCTTTTGCAAGTTGGGGTTGAATAGTAAATGGTGATACCAGGATGTTCTCATATTTTTTATCCAGTTTTTTTGCCAAAGGCGCCTCTGCCGACGGTTCCTTCTTTTCCTGCTGTGCGGTCTGGGTGTTCCGGGTGGAAACACAGGAAACCAGCAGAAGGAGAGTAAAGAGTACGGCGGCCGATTGCTTCAGGGATCTTGTTTTCATTGTTCACTCCTTTTTGTCTGTTGTAGCACTGTCATTACAGGGTGCTGGATGATCTCTGCCAATGATACAACGTTATGCTTCTTTTGCAACGTCCCAAAAAACCGGTCAAGTTCTTTTTGCCAGTATTCTGACAGGTGTCTTTGAAAGGGAGGCAGGTCGTGCAGCATGATGATGTCGCCCGGCTGCAGGCGCTTGAGAATTTTCCGGGCCAGGTTGTCGATTTTCCTGTTGCCGCGGTCCAGGGCGCGGCAACTGTAGTTTACCGCAATGAGGCCTTCCCGGGCAAGCACTTTGCCCAGGTGCGGATTGGTTATGCCGGCCGGCGGCCGAAAAACACGGGGCTGGATGTCGAAATTTTTGAAGATTTCCTGGGCGGCATGAATGTCCGCCTGCAGGGTCCTGGCTGATCGCAGCATAAGCAGGGGGTCATGCCGCAGGGAGTGGTTGCCGATCGCATGTCCCTGCGCCAGGATTTCCCTGATCAGCTCCGGATATTTTTCCGCTTTTTCCCCCACCGCGAAAAAGGTGGCCTGCAGCCCGTGGCGAGCCAGAAGATCAAGGAGAATGGGCGTTGATTCCGGTGAAGGGCTGTCGTCAAAGGTGAGGGCAACGCTGTCTGTTCCTGTCCGGCCGCGGCAGATAATGGGCAGAAAAAAGCTGCAGCAGGGAAGAAAAGGGGCTGCCAGGCAGAACAGCAGGAAAAGGAGTAACACAGTTGCGGCCAGGACGGGTTTGACAAAGAAAAGCACCAGTGCAAGGAGCAGGGCCGCAGCGCCGGTCTGTACGGCCGGGGAAAAACCTTTGCCGGAAGATTTATTTCGCACCGGCTGCTCCACTGTTGACCCGGCCCACCATCCAGACCAGTTCCGGGTTGGTCCTGGTTACCTCGTTGAGCATGATTGAAAAGCCCGCTTCCGTCAAGAGGGCAGCCATCGCATCAGCCGGGCGGTACCAGGCCTTGCCGCCGGATATTTTCACCCGCCAATCCTCAAGCATCCAGGACCAGGATGGTTTGTTCGCAGGTGTGATCACGAATCGTGCCACCAGGATCCCGCCCGGCGCAAGGGCCTGGAAACTGCCCGCAAGAGCCGACCGAACCGTGTCATCATCCAGGTAGTGCAGCATGTCAAGCAGCAGGACCACGTCGGCCGGTTGGGGCACAGCAGGTATCTCCGGGGCCAGGCCGCGGGTAATAGTGCCCCGGCTGCCGGTGGCAATGGATGCCACCCGGACCCTCTCCGGATCCGGATCAATGCCGAATACCCGCGCGTCTGGAAAATATTCAAGACACCAGCAGGCCGGAACCCCGTAGCCGCAGCCGATATCGATAACAGTGCGGGTGTTTTCCGCATGGGCCAGTATCTGCGGCAGGTCGTCGAACATGGGATCAAACCGCAGCTTGAAGCGGGCAAACATCCTGGGATACGTTTCCAGAAGCCGGAAACGGTCCCGGACCCGCCGGGGTATATCCCGGGCATCTTTTTTCCCCCTGCTTTTTCTGTCCCGGTCCGCAAAGTACCGGTTGAGCAGTGGGGGCAGCAGGAGGAAAGTGCCGAGCAGGGAATACCCGATCCCGGTGAATGACGTAACGCCTATGCTTCGCAGCATGGAGTGATCGGCAAAGCAGAGTGCTCCGAAGCCGATCAGGGTGGACGCCCCGGCCAGGAACACGCTGCTGCGGACCAGGGTATAGGAGGGGTGCGAGATATCACGGTATCGCTGGTGCGCCCGCACACAGAAGATGGAATAGTCGATGCCCATGCCGAGTATGATAATGGACAGCATGAGGGCGGGAATATCCAGGGGGTGCCCGATGATCTTCAGGGTGCCCAGGGTGCAGATATAGGCGAAGACAACAGGGAGCAGGGTCAGAAGGGTGAGGGGCAGGCTGAGGTAGAAAAAAAACAGCATCAGGACCAGGCCGCCGCTGATTATCATCAGCATCCCGGTGAAGGTCGAAAACAGGATATCAGCTAATCGCTCTGAGAAGTAGGCCCCGTCAAAGATTTTTCCATCCCTGGTGTAGCGGCGGAAAAAATCTTCTGCCTGGTAGTTTTTACCGGGAACAAGGGTGGTGAACTGGACCAGTCCCGGGCTGTCTGTCCTGGTGGAAATACCCAGCAGGGGATAGTATTTTTCCTGAAGAGTGGCGGGGGTGGCTGGGAATTGAGGGTCAAGCAGGGCCAAAAAAGGAGCAAAGGCATCCGGCGCAAAGTGAAATTCCGCTCCGGCAGCAAGCAGGGCCTCCCGTACCTCCTGCCTGCGGCTGTCGTTCCAGAAATCCTGCCAGGCAGCCATGTTTGCCGCACTTTTTTCCGGGCCTGGAAAGATCATGGACGGCAAAAAACTCTTTTGCAGGATATTTTTTTCCAGGTCCTGTTCGGTCCTGGCAAGAATACGATCATTTTTTCGCTGCAGTTCGGCAACGGAATCACTACTGCTCATCAGAAATATCCGGTTGCCGATTTCGCCCCAGACCCCGGTAAACAGCGCGTCTGCCTGCAGGGTTTTTTCGCTGACCGTATTCATGCTGCTTAGACTGACGTGAAACGTCGGGCTGGCGAAAAAGAGGAGGAATACTGCCAGCAGACCGGCACCGATGGCGCCGTATCGGCCGGTGCAGTACAGCCTGTTGACAAGGCCGCGCAGCGGCAGGGATCGATTGCTGCCGGGAGCCATTGTCGGGAAGATACGCGGTAAAACAGCGTGGACAAAGAGAAAGGAAAACAGAATGCCCAGAGCGGTGAACTGCCCGAGCTCGGTGAAGACGGGAAAACCGCTGAGTCCCAATATCAGAAAGGCGCCGATGGTCGTGATGACCGCCATGATACCGATGGCCCGGACCTCGCGAGATGCTTCCCTGCCCCTTGTCTCCCGGGGCCGGTCCAGAAAGAGCATATAGGTAATGCCGTGGTCCACGGTGATGGATATAATGGCCCCGCCAAAGCCCAGCACCATGATTGAAATGGTGGGGTGGAACAGGGAATAGACAAAAAGCGCAGCAGATGTTCCGGCAAGGGCGGGCACGAGAGACAGGAGACCCAGCAGGGGCCGTGGAAAGGAAAAGAGCAGCAGCAGGCCGATACCAAAGGTTGCCAGGATAAGCGCCAACTGCACGTCACGCCGGATGATGCGCTCGTTATCAAGGGCAGCCCGATAGGCACCCACCGGCGTCAGGGTTACCTGCAGTCCCTGGCCGGTATATTTTTCAGCAAGCCGGGAGGCGGCCTGGTCAAGCAGTTCGGAAATCCTGCGGGCGGATGCGGTGTCCGTGCCGCCGGCCAGGGGCCGTGCCGTAACGAGAAGGTGTCGCCCGTCCGCAGAGACCAGGCTGCCTTTGTGCCACCTGGCATTCATGGCCGGTGCCAGCGGGGCCATTTTGGCCAGGACAATATCTTTCAACCCCAGGGGATCACGTGCAAGGAATTGCGCCTGGCCGACCCCTTCCAGGCTGCTTAACTGCGCATACATACTCTGGACACGCTCCCTGACCGCATCTTTTTCCAGGCGCGGCACAATGGACTTGAGATCATCCCCGGAGAGCAGAAGGGGAAGGTTCTCTGCCGCGTAGAGGGCGAGTTCCGGGATCAGGTCCCCAATGGCACCGGTCCCGACCCGGGCGAACAGGCCGCTTTCTTCCATCTTTTGTTCGAGATAGGCGCCGCATTCCACCAGCACATCAGGATTATCGCTGTTGAGCATGATATCCACCGCAACCTGGTCATGGATGGGATGCTGTTCGAAGATATCCAGCGCGTCGGCGATGACCTTTTCACCAGTCGGCAGCGAACGGACCACATCCGTCTCAATATCGAGGCGCACCAGGCCCAGGGCCGTGCAGGCCATGACCAGGAGCGCAACAATACATAAGAGGCGATAGTTGATCATGTTTTCTGCCACAGGTACAGGAGCAGACCACCCAGTATGAAAAGGAGGGCCAGGTGAATAACAGAAAGCAATCCCTTGTGATTCTGATAAAATTCGTTTGCCCTCTGGATAAACGGCAGACCTCCGCACAGTCTCCGCACCAGGTCAATGGCCGCGGTCTGGTTATCGGTCCTTGAGCGACCCTGAAAGGCGCACATGGGATAGACGGCATAAAATTCCGTGTTATGGCGCCGCAACAGGGTGTCAAAGGGAATGTTGTTCCAGTTTTCCCGGGCGATCCGTTCCGCAAAAGGCCGCTTAAGGGCATACGCATGGGACAGGCAGCGGTATCTGATTTTCACCAGCGCTTTCTGGTCAGTACTGCGGCTGCCGCCTGTAATGCAGCCTAAAAAAAACGCGTTCCAGGGAAAGGGATTGCCCAGGCTGGAGCAGGCTTTGCGGAGAACCTCAGCATTAAAATTTTGAAAAAAAACATCATCCTCAAAGATCAGGATATTATCGGCCCCTTCGGCAAGTCCTTTTTTCAGGCAACGCATGTGGGACTGAAAGATACCCTTTTCCCGGTTTTCCGGATGCCTGGTAACAATAACAAACTCGACCCGGTTCTGCAGCCCGACACCGGTGAACTGTTTTTTCACCTGCTCTCTGCGGTCCCTGCGCTGGTCAATGGAGATGCAGTAGATCCTGTCAAAGAAGGCCCAGCAGTCAGGGATGATGTTATTCTCAGGAGGGTTCACATTGACGGTCCTGTTATGTGTTGATTGGTACGGTCATTGTGGTGTATGTTTATCATGCGTATTGTTTAACTCATTTTTTTCTTATCCCGTAACGAGACAGGCTTGTTTGGGAAACCGGTTGTCCGTGTGATACAATGTGTTTAATGCCAACCTGCCGGGATCACAAAATTGTCAAGGTGTACCGCGGCCACGGATGATCAGGCAGGCTATTATAAAAATAGGGAAAACCGGGTTTGTCCGTTCCGCTATCGAGGAACAGGCCGACCTGTCGGCCTTCAGGGAAAAGCCCACCCCCCTGGTACTGGCCGGTGTTTTCACCATCGCGTTCAGTTTTGTCATCGGCTGGCCGGCAGTCGCCGGGCTCGGCATCCTGGCGGTCAAGCTGCATAATCCCTGGATTGCCGCCGTGGGAGGCCCGCTGATGTACGGCTTGTCCCATCTTGTCTTCCTGCTTGGCATGTATCTTTCCGGTGCGCTCTACTCCATGATTTTCCTCCGCTGGCTGACCAGGGTCTCCATGGAGAAACTTCTCGTCTGGGCGGGGGAGGACAATTGATAATTCTTAATTTTCCTCATCCGGATGCCGGTTACGGTTTCGCAGGCCTGCCCCTGGCGGTCAAAGATTCCCAGGTCAAAGACAAGTTCGTCAGGGCCAAGGGAAACCAGTTTAACCTGTGTGATGTGGCACTCCCCGGGCCGGGTGGGCTGGTGGATAACCCTTCGCCTGAACCCGACCGGGAAAGGGACAAAGTCCACATGCTGCTGGCCAAGAACACAGGCTGCGTGCAGGGCGCCATCCAGCGGAAAGGGGGAACCGATTTCCTCCTGTACGCTGTAAACCGCGGGTAGAGACGGTGCCTGCAGTTTGCCCCAGGCCCCCTGTTCGGACACAAAGAGCGTCTCCTGCAGGGTATGGTAGGCCGGGCCGAAGGGCACCTTTTCCCGGTAGATCGCGTCTGCCTGAATTTCAGTGCGCACCTTATCCGGGGGCGCGGGGCTGATGACCTCCTCATCGGCAAAGTGCCCTGAGGCTGGGAATACAACTTCAGCGTACTCAAAAATCCTGGTCATGGTTTTCAGCTGAACCCGGCTGCAAAGCCTGGCATGGACGGCATTAGCCTCATCCCTGTCGCAGTCGACCAGGACTTCCATGGACGTGTCTTCCGGAGGTATCTCGAGAAACCTGACAAAGCGGGCATTCTCCATGACCCTGATACTTCTTGCCGGGTAGGATTTTTGCACCTCTGCCGCAAGCAGAAGCATGGTTTCAACTGCAGGCAGCACTGCCTTGCCGCCAAAACAGTGGTCCCTGAACCAGGGCTGGACGGAAATTGCAACTGTAGCGCGATCACCCATCATGAATCGGGAAATTCCTGCCAGAGCCGGATGGTTTTTTTGTCTATCTCCACCGGGATCCCCTTCCTGTTGACCGCGCAGTGCCGGGTAAAGCCCGTACAGACAATCTCACCGTTGTCGGCCCGGGTAATGAGGTAATCAAACTGCAGCTTGACCAGCTCAATATTGGCCGGGCGGGTATGGATGTACATCAGATCATCGTAGTAGAGGGGCGTGTAAAAGTTGAGTTCTGTCTTGATAATGGGGTAGATGAAGCCGCTTTCCTCGATTTTTTTATAGGGATAGGAGGCTTCCCGCATCAGCGACGCGCGGCCGAATTCAAAATATTTCAGGTAATTGGCATGGTAGACAACCTGGGAGCGGTCCGTGTCCACGTACAGGGTACGCATCTCGCAGCGATGCCAGACCAGGCCGGTGCCGCGGTCCCCGACATAGGGAGAATCCGCACGAAGCTCGGGGAGAAACGGTTTGGGGCGCATATTTTTATTTAGACTCCACGCAAGACAAGGCAGCAGTTGGTGCCGCCGAAGCCGAATGAATTGGACAGGACAAACTCATGCACATGTTTGCGGATCGTGTCGGGAACAACATCCAGGTCGTCAAAGGCAGGATCCGGGATATGGTTGACAGTGGGCAGGACAATCCCCTGCTGCATGGCCTCGATGGCAAGGGCAGCCTCGATGGCTGCGGAGGCTCCCAGGCTGTGCCCCACCTGGGACTTGTTGGCCGAGACGGGAATTTTTTGCAGCCTGTCTCCGAAGACGGTACGCAGGCACTCCACCTCGGTGCCGTCGCCCCTGGGGGTCGAGGTGCCGTGGGCGTTGATCGCGCCGATGGCGGAAGGAGGGATTTCGGCGTCATCAATGGCATCCAGTATGGCCCGGGTAACGGTCTCCGGGTTTGGCCGGGTAAAATGGTGCGCATCCGAGTTCCATCCTATGCCTGCTATCTCGGCTCTTTTTTTCAGGCCATGGGCCTGGACCGCCTCTTCCGCGGCAAGAACCACCACGCCTGCCCCTTCCGCCAGGACAAACCCCTTTCGGTCAAGGCTGAACGGCCTGGACGCCTGGGTCGGGTCGTCTGCGGCACGGTCTTTGGACCCCACCTTGATAGTGGCAAGCATGTTGGCAAAACCCTGGATGATTTCCGGAACCAGGCAGGTCTCGACCCCTCCGGCCAGGACAAAATCACAGTCCCCGTCCCGGATCATCCTGGCCCCGATGCCGATGGCATGATTTCCCGAGGCACAGGCCCCCTGGGGGGAAAAGATCGGTCCGGTGAAGCCAAGCAGCATGCCCGCTTTCCCCGCGGGCAGGTTGGCGCAGACATTGGGCAGGAGATAGGGACTGACCTTGAACGGTCCCCGGTTGACATAGTTGTCCATGGCGATGCGGAAGGAGTCGGTTCCGTTTAAGGCCGAACCGATCAGGCACCCGGTTCGCGGGCCGGTGTCCGCGGTCATCTCCAGGCCGGCATGGGCAAGGGCCCTGCGGCAGACCTCCATGGTGAGAAAGACATAGGCCGCATCCCAGAGCGATTCTTCTTTCCGGTCAACATAGGGAAGGGATCCCGGATCCCAGTCCGGAATTTCACCAACCACGTTGGACCGGCTCGTGGTCGCGCACCGGGTGACTCTGCGAAATCCGGCCCGGCCGTCTACCGCCCCCTGCCATGTTGCGGGAAAGGTATTGCCGAGAGCTGTGGCCGTATCATACCCGATCACGAAGACTTTTCTGTTCTGCGGTGGTTTCATGGATACACTGGTACCTTCCGGCCGGTTCCCGAGTTCAGCCCGTCTTTCTGAAAACAGCGCAGGCGTTGCAGCCGCCGAAACCAAAGGAGTTTTTCAGCACAAACTCCTGGCTGACAGCCCGTTTTCCTTCGGCCACACAATCAATATCGATCTCCGGATCAGGGGCGTAATTGATGGTCGGCGGCAGAATGTTTTCCCGCATGCCCCGGAGGGCAAAGATGGTCTCAATAACGCTTGAGGCTCCCATGGCATGGCCGATAAGCGATTTGTTGGCAGACACCGGCGGCAGGGTAGCGCCGAAAACAGCCTTCAGGGCGTCATATTCCACCTTGTCCCCGACCCTGGTCGAGGCCGCGTGACCGTTGACGGCGTCAATATCAGGGGGGTTGAGTCCCGCACTCGCGACCGCATCCTGTATGCACTGTTTCACGGTGGAAAAATAGGGAGCGACAAAGTGATGCGCATCAGATGTCATCCCCCAGCCCGCAAGTTCGGTAGCATAACGCAGGCCGTGTGTTTTGGCAAATTCCCTGGTGGTCAGAATAACCGCTCCAGCGCCCTCGGCAATGACAAAGCCCCGCCTGTTGGCTGAAAAGGGGCGGCTGGCCTTTTCCGGTGGCTCATCTTCGTGTCCTTCCCTGGGGTTATAGGCCCCGTTCATGGTATGGAAGCCTGCCACGATCGGTTCAACCAGGGCAAAGTCAACAGCACCGGCAATAACCACATCCGCCATGTCCTGGGCCAGGAACATGGCGCCGATGAGCATGGAGGTCAGGCCGGTGGCGCAGGCGGTGATGGTGGTTGTAATCGGCCCCCGTGCCCCGGTCTGGATAGCAATTTTTCCGCCCACCATGTTGATGCAGGAGTTGGGGTTCGCGTAAGGTGGCGGCAGCCTGTTTGCAGTCTGCATCCTCCTGTCTGCCGCCAGGACCGCATCCAGGCCGCCGATGGCGGAACTGTAGGTGACCGCCGTCCGGGACGCGATGTCCCCGGAGATATCAATGCGACTCCGTTCCAGAGCCCGCTCAACGGAGAGCATGGAATATTTGAAGACCGGTGAACTCCAGGCTGCCTGGTGACGGGGCGTCAGAAAAGGGTAGTCCAGGTGATCTATATCCGGGACCTGGCCGGCAATGGAAACAGGGAAATCGCGGGGAAGCGGAAAGCGGCTGAGTCTGCCGATGCCGCTTTTTCCGGCGAGTGCGCGCTGCCACTGGGTCTCCAGATCGCTGCCCAGCGGGGAGATGGCATCATAGCCGACAATGACCGCGTCTTTCCCCCCCATCGCACTGTTACCGAACGCAGCCACAGGGTTGCAGGGGCTGCGGTTTTCCATGCCTGTTCGTGTCCATGGCCGCTGTTTACCAGGGAATGAACTGGTAGAGCTTGGCAAACATCTCGTACACCTCGATCCAGTTCTGGAGGTCTTTGGTGGTCTTGATATGGGCCCGCTTGTTGACCATGACCCAGCTCATATGGGCGGCGCCGTCCTTGCAGGTGGAGCAGTCTCGGGTTTCCGAGGTGCAGCAGCGGTGCATGGTCTCAAGGTCCGAGGCCCAGCGGATAAAGTTGGTCAGGCGCCTGGGCCGGGGGTCTCTTTTGTCAATCGGCTCGGTTACCGACGGACACTCCATCCATCCGAACTCCCGGTCCAGCATCTTTCCGGTGGTGATGATTTTGTGGTAATATTTTGACGAGATAACCGTGTCCGGATACCGGTCCAGCATATCATCCATCTCCGCCCGGATATCGACAAGCTCATCCGGCTGCCAGGAAAAGCCGTCAACCCCCTCGTCATTGGACAAAAGCTGCATGTGGACCTTGAGGCCCACGTCCCGTATTTTACGGATGATTTTTTCAGTCTTGCCAAGCTGTTTCGGGGTGATGGTGTACAGGTAGTAGGCGTGGGGATCTCCCTCGTAGTTGGCGCTGGAGATTTTGAAGGTATCCTTGCCCCGCAGGATGGTTTCGTCCTCCGCGTCTCCCCACAGGGAAAGGCCGACCATCATGTCGGGGAAACGGTCACGGGGAACCTTGATCAGGCCATTGGTGGCGCAGAAGGTGGGCAACCGTTTGTAAAAGGCCTCGATCCGGTCCAGGCAGAGCGTCGGTTCACCACCGATGAGGATGGCCAGGTTGACGCCGCGGGCCATCTCCTTTTCGACAAAGGCATGCCATCTGGCCACGTCTTTTTCCTCGGATGCCCTTTCATGCTCACCGGAAGAAAAGAAAAAGCATCCCTTGCAGCGCAGGTTACAGCGGTCGGTCACGTCATAGATCGAACTGCGGATATTGAGCCTGGAAATTTTCTTGTAACGCTCGTACCAGTGGTCATCAAGCAGGGAACTGACGGTTATCATGATTCTACGTCCGCGTGTTGATTGTTTGGCGGTGGTGCAACAAATGTATCACAGAGATTGGTTCCTTTTTCATATCCCCTGACCCAGACCGCGAGATAGGTGTCCACGTAATCAAGCCAGGCGGAAAACGTTGCCGGATCAACGGCGTGGCGGTACATCCTGGCCGTGACCACGGCGCTGCCGGCAGCGTAATGTCGGCAGTCATCACAGTCCGTGTCCGGCACGCAGCAGGCAGCCTCGCGGTCCCACTCGAGATCGGTGCGGTACTGGCGGAAGGAACGGCCAAGACCGATATCCGTGGACGGGTTCATGCGTGGATAGGAGCAGGAAAAAAGGTCATGCAGCCCAAGCCTGTCGGTGTGGGCAACGATGTTGTAGGGAGAAAAGAGAACCGTTTCCGGGAACTCGGCCAGCAGTTCAGCCATGACCTGCCTGGTCCTGGCCAGGGTTTCCGGGGTATGGCGGAGATGCCCGGTATAGCCGACCGGGGCGGAAAACATGTTAAAGGTAATCTGCATGTTGCCGTCAGCCAGGAGCGCGGTTACCTCCCGCGCCTCGTCGATGTTCACCGGAGAAAAGGTGTAGACGAAAACAGCCCGGGGATCATCCTGGTAGTTTTTCATCTGGCGGACAAGCATATCCTGCGCATTTCTGACGGCAAGGCTGGTCCGGTCATTCCCCCAGGCCGAGATGTGTATCCGGTAGTCAATTTCGCGCGGGATCGGTTTCAGGCCATTGGTGGCAATGGCGCCCCGGGGGATCACGCGGAAGCAGATTTCGCATAACTCGGGCACCAGGGAGGGTTCGGCCCCGGCAAGGACAACAAAGGTGATGCCGCGTTCTTTCTCCGCCTCGAGAAGCCGCTGCCAGGCAGACGGGTCTCTGTTTTCTTCAACAGACTGTTTTGCGCCGGTATAGTAATAGCAGCCTTCGCACCGGATATTGCACCGGTTGGTCATGTCATAGGTGGATTCACGCAGGAAAAAATATTTGCGGACCTTTTCCCACCGTTTTCTGATGGCGGGATCGGCTATTATCTCTGAAAATGTGTATTCCTGCTGTTTCGGGGTCTGCACGGGACTTTAGTCGCTGCTTTTCAGCTTGTTGTCAATGTACTTGGCAATGATGCGCACAGTCGTCAGTTTGGGATAGTCATCCTCGTCAATCCGTATGCCGTACTCATCACGGAGAACCAGGGCAATGGTTGCCAGGTCCATGGAGTCAATCCCCACCTCATCGACCAGGTCGAGGTCGGCATCAAAGGTTTCCGGCGTTACATCTTCAAGCTTGAGCTCATCAATAATAATTTCCGCAATTCGGGTGATAGTCTGTCTGCTGTCGTTGTTCATAACTTCACTATTTTTTTTATACCTGTTGTTTTTGTTTCAAAACGCATTATTCCGGAACAGACATCTTCATCTCTGCTCGTTATCCGGAAGGCATAGTGGCCTTTCTTCCTGTCGCAAGCAGCGTGAATGTCAAGGGGTTCCCCCGGCCTGACAATTTTCCTGAATTTAACTCTGCTCACCCCTGTCATGATTACCATATTTTTCCGTGCCGCGGCAATACAATCTGCAACCATATCCAGCTGGGCGATTCCCGGCAGAATCGGGTTGCCGGGAAAGTGACCCGAGAACCAGGGCGAATCAGGCTCTGTTGTCACCCGGGCGCTCACCTCATCCTTGTCCGTCTTCGTTAATGCAACAAGCGTGTACCACACGTTCCTGTGTCAGGTTAAGGTCAAACAGAGATGCTCATGGCAAGTTTACCCCCGTATACAGAACAAAAAGACGATTGTTTATACCATTAGGATCAGAAATACACAACATGGTCTCTTACAAAATATCGGGGCGGAAAAGAACCAGGCCCCCGGGTGGTGTGAAAAATCATGATTTCGCCTGACATCAAGGATGTTTTTTTACTCCAGCAGAATTCTTTTTCTGAATTCTTCCGGGCCCAGGATAAGCTTTACTGTGCTGAAAGAACCGACAATCGTGCCGATAATTCCAGGGGCCGTTACATTCTGCCCGGCAAGATAGAGCCCCCTGACAGCGGTCCTGTTCAGCAGGGCGGTGGCCAGCATGGTGCTGGATGATCGCAATACACCGTAAGCGCTCCCGCCGGGACTGTTGACCCAGTCCCGCATTGTCAGCGGTGTCCAGGTATCGATAATTTTTGCCCCGCGCAGTGTCCCGAACAGTTTTTCCGCCTCCCGGACAAGTCCCATGGCATACTGTTTTTTTGCTTCCAGGTAGTCCCTGCCGCGCCGGCCGGTTCGTGTTTTCTCCCAGGGCGCCCACAGTTCGTCCCTGCCGGAGGTGAGGATCGACAGGAGGCTGCAGTTTTTTCTTTCGCTTTGCCGGATTTGGTAGAACCTGAGATCCGGCACGTTCCCATTCCCGTCCGTATCAACTTTAAAAATATTGTATGGAATTTCCGGGTGCGCAGCAGCATCCAGCCTGACATGGACCGAGAAAATCCCGTGCGTATCCTCCAGGTTGCTGAT
>JAJRVA010000031.1 GCA_024277485.1 Deltaproteobacteria bacterium
ATCGATATTGCTTGATTTAATACAAAACAAAAAGCTTTGTCAAAGAAAAAAATGCGTTTTCTCCCAACAGTGCATGTTTTTAGGCGAATTTAATAATTTTTTCTCCCTTGAACTCCATTTCCGCTCTCCAGCACTTCCTGTGAGCGGACACATGCTTCATGCCGGAATCATTAAAAAACAAACATCCGCCACAAACCGTATCCCGGGTAAAAGGGATACCTCCCAGTGTTCACCACCTTGACGGATACCTGACAAAAAGATCCAAACAGGGTATGTGGGAGCCGGAATCCATGCCGCTGCCAACCGGCGACACCGGCTGCATAGCCTGGGAACAGGTCATTTGCCCGGGTCAACAGAAAAAGCGGCCGTGGGGAAATGGGCCACCGGCTCTCCCAGCTCAAATTTCCTGTCAACAATCCATTTTTTCAGAATTTCGGCAATTTCCAGAGCCTTAACCCTGCTGGACAGAGGGGCTGTGGGCAATTTTTGGCCGGCCACTTCGATCTCGCCTGACCGGAGTTAAGCATAGCTGACCTCACCGTAATTTCGCTGGATACCGTTCGTGTATTCATGGCCATAGTCAACAACCTGGGTATAGATATCTTTGTCCGAGACCCCTGTGAACATGGCCATTTCCTCATCAAGAATCGGAATCGGCACCCCCAGGCCGACTGCAAGGGAACAGCCGTACCCCTGGATACTGATCCCGCGGAGCCAACTGGCGGACATCTGTTTCAGGTCTCCCTGCACCATCAGTGTCCCTGAAGGCCTTCGCGGCGTTCCGTTGGCACTCCGCGGCGCATCGGGATTGTGCTGGGTTCCGTGGCGCCGAGGTAGATGTCCACTGCTGCAAGCCCCGCATAGGCGGGCACCTTGTTGATCCAGACCCTGGCCGCCTTGATGGTCGGTACTGTCTGGCCGATATTGAAGAAAGCCCCGGATGAACACATGGTCGAAAATGTCCCTGTGGTTACCACGTCAACCCTGCGGGCCGCTTCAACCGGACCATCCTTGTCGACAATATCGATCATCTCTTCAGCAGTAACCACCACGGCTTCTCCGGCCCTGATACGGGCATTTATCTCAGCATAGCTCTTGGTCACCTTGTATTTACCCATGGCAGCATTACTCCTGAACCTGTTTCAAACCCTGTTGAACCATGCCGGTATATTATTGAAAAACTTGACAAGCGCAAGCCTTTTCAATTTTTTCTTTGCAAGTCCGGTGAGATGCTTTAGCATGCTGATGACCCGGCCGGAAACGACATCTCAGCAGCCCGCGCACCTGAAGATCTCGAACAAATTCTGCCCTTTCCGGACCGGCACGAACCAGGCAGGGGCCCGGAAAAAACACAGTGATGAATCCGCTTTGCACAGGAAAGACGCCATGACGAAAAAGCCAACCATACAGGATATACGAAAAAAAATTGATGCGGCAGATGACCAGATTCTCAAGCTGCTCAAACTGCGAATCGGGTATGCCCGGGATATCGGCAAACTGAAAACAGAAACGCGAAGAGCAAAATGGGACCCCAAGCGCGAACGGGAGATTTACACCAGGCTCCTCAGGGAAAACGACGGTGTGTTCCCGGAAAAATCACTTGTTTCCATTTTCCATGAAATCATTACCAGCTGCCGCCTGTCCCAGAAAAAAATCGAGGTTGCCTATCTTGGCCCGGAGGCCACCTTCACCCATCTCGCCGGGGTTCAGTATTTCGGCCATTCAGCAACCTACAAGCCGCTGGAATCCATTGACGAGGTATTCAGGGAGGTGAAAAAGGGCAGGACCCAGTACGGTATTGTGCCGGTGGAAAACTCCATTGAAGGGGCGGTATTCTCCACCCTTGACTCGTTCATGAAATACAGTGTCAAGATATGCGGGGAGATCCAGCTGCCCATTACACACAACCTGGTCTGCCGCTCCGGTGACATGGCCGATATCCAGACAGTGGCCTCCCATGCGCAGCCCCTGGCACAGTGCCGGGAATGGTTGAAAAAAAATCTGCCTGACATTCCCACCCTGCCGGTTTTCTCAACCGGCGCGGCCGCGCAGATGGCGGCAAATAACCCCAATATCGGCGCCATCGCCAGTTCCCTGGCGATCAAAACCTATGAATTGCAGGTTGTGGTCAAGGGGATCGAAGACTACCAGGGCAACACAACACGGTTCCTGGTCCTGGGCCCCAAGTCACCCGGCAAAAGCGGCAGCGACAAGACCTCGCTCCTTCTCGGCCTTGTCGACCGTCCAGGGTCGCTCAACGAGGTCCTGACGATCCTGTCCTCAAAAAATGTCAACCTTGCAAAAATCGAGTCACGTCCGGTGAAGGGCAAACAGTGGACGTACCTCTTCTTCATTGATATGCTGGGTCATATTGAAGAGCCTGTAATTGAGGAGGCATGTAATATCCTGCGCCAGACCTGCGCCTATTACGAATGGCTGGGGTCTTACCCCCAGGCTGAGCTCACGGAATAACCACCATACCCGGTAACTCCATGCTGATACTTGCCATTGAAAGCTCCTGTGACGATACTGCGGCAGCGGTCCTGGAGGATGACGGAAATATCCTGTCAAATATTGTCAGCAGCCAGTTCGATGTCCATTCCCGTTTCGGGGGAATTGTGCCGGAGTTGGCGTCCCGCCGCCATATTGAATCGATATGGCCGGTTGTCCGGGAGGCCCTGGACCGGGCCGAAACGGACCTTGACCAGGTGGATCTCATTGCCGCAACCCGGGGACCCGGCCTGATCGGCTCCCTGCTGGTCGGCTTCACCTTTGCCAGGGGACTTGCCCTGGTCAAAAAAATCCCCTGCGTGGGGGTTGACCATATGGCAGGGCACCTGCTCTCCCCTTTTCTTGAGCATCCCTGCCCCGCTTTCCCCTATATAGCCCTGGTTGTATCAGGAGGCAACTCTTCCATATACACGGTAACCGATCATGTCACTTTCCAGTGTCTGGGCCGCACCCGGGACGATGCTGCCGGAGAGGCCTTTGACAAGGTAGCAAAATTTCTTGGCCTTGACTATCCCGGCGGCCCGGCTGTCAGCAGATATGCACAAAAGGGCAACCCGCAGAGCATACCATTTCCACGGGCATGGCTTGACAAAGACAGCCTTGACTTCAGTTTCAGCGGGCTGAAAACAGCGGTGGTCAACCATGTCCATACCCTGCAGCAGCAAGACATTCCGCTTCCGGTTGAGGACATCTGTGCCTCTTTCCAGGAAGCGGTTGTAGACGTGCTGGTTGAAAAAACCATGCGGGCCGCGACCAGGAACGGCATTCGCACCGTGGTCATGGGGGGCGGGGTCGCATCCAACCGGAGACTGCGGCACAGAA
>JAJRVA010000032.1 GCA_024277485.1 Deltaproteobacteria bacterium
GGCGGAAAGCAATCACCGAAAACCCTTGTTAACAACCCGTTGTTGCGTGTATCCCACACAGTGTGGGAAGTGATTTGAGGCAAACTAGATGCCCGAATCCAGCCTTGCGGCATATCGGAATCATTGATGATTCCAGGGTAAGGGATTGAACGAATGCCCTTACTGCCATGCGCCCCGGGCAGTCTGGACGCATGCAAAAAACCGAATCCGGGAAACACAACAATCAAGGCCAGAAAATATTCACATGAAAACTCAGGGTTACCTTCCCTGTCCAAGGCCTTTTCTTGACTCATGTCCGCCTGTCGATTAGATTATATATTTTGTATTCCTGGCGGGCATGTGCCTGCATGGAGCATTTTCTTTTTGAACCCCTGTGTTAAAATTATTTTCAATACATGACTGGCAAGGAAACCGCATGACTGAACAGAAAATCATATACACGGAAGTTGACGAGGCTCCTGCCCTGGCAACATACTCTCTGCTGCCCATTCTGCAGGCCTTTACAAGGGAAACCGATATCGAGTTTGTCCGGAAGGATATCTCCCTGGCCGGCAGAATCATTGCCAACTTTCCGGAAAACCTGACCGAAGAACAGAAAATTTCCGACGACCTGGCCGAACTTGGCCGGCTCGTCAAATTAGCGGAGACAAATATCATCAAGCTGCCCAATATCAGCGCATCCGTACCCCAGCTCACAGAAGCTGTCAAAGAACTGCAGGACAAGGGGTACGATATCCCGGACTATCCCGAGGAACCGGCAACCGAGGCGGAAAAGGAACTGCAGGCACGCTTTGCCGTGGTCCTGGGCAGCGCCGTCAACCCGGTGCTGCGGGAAGGCAACTCTGACCGGAGGGCGGCGGCTTCGGTCAAGGAGTTCGGCCGGAAAAATCCGCACCCGCTGATGAAAGAGTGGCCGGCAGACTCCAGGTCGCGGGTTGCGCACATGACCGGAGGGGATTTTTACGCAAGCGAGAAGTCCGTCACCGTTGCCGGGGCCTGCGAGGTGCGGATCGAGCACGTGGCTGAGAACGGTGAAACAATCGTGCTCAAGGAGAAAACATCGCTGCAGGACGGTGAAGTTGTCGACACCTCTGTCATGAATGTGCGGGCCCTGCGCGAATTTTTTGCCGGCCAGATCAGGGCGGCGAAAAAGGATGACCTGCTCCTGTCCCTTCACCTCAAGGCAACCATGATGAAGGTATCAGACCCCATCATGTTCGGGCATTGCGTGTCTGTCTTTTACAGGCAGGTCTTTGAAAAACATGCCGCGGTCATTGACGGGCTGGGAGTGAATCTCAACAACGGCCTGGCGGATCTGTACGCAAGGATCAAGAGTCTGCCGGAGGCGCAGCAAAAGGAAATCGAGGCGGACATCCGGGATCTCTACACCACGCAATGTAAACTCGCCATGGTGGACTCGAGCAAGGGCATCACCAACCTGCATGTTCCCAACAATGTGATTGTTGATGCCTCCATGCCTGTTGTCGTCCGTGACGGCGGCAGGATGTGGGGTCCCGATGACCAGCTGCACGACTGCATAGCCATGATACCCGACCGGTGTTATGCCACCATGTACCAGGAGATCATCGAGGACTGCAAAAAACACGGCGCCTTTGACCCGGCAACCATGGGAAGTGTTGCCAATGTCGGCCTGATGGCGCAGAAAGCCGAGGAGTACGGTTCCCACGACAAGACATTTGAAGCGCCGGCTGACGGCTCGATTCGTGTTGTTGATATTGCATCCGGCAAGACCTTTCTCGAACAGAAAGTGGAGCAGGGCGACATCTTCAGAAGCTGCCAGACCAAGGACGCGCCGATCCGGTACTGGGTCAAGCTGGCTGTCAACCGGGCCCGGGCAACCGGGGTTCCGGCTGTATTCTGGCTGGATGAAAACAGGGCCCATGACCGGGAGATCATGGCCAAGGTGAAAACATACCTGCCGGAACACGACACGACCGGGCTTGATATCCGCATCATGTCTCCGGTGGAGGCCATGCGTTTTTCTCTGCAGCGGGTCAGAAAAGGGGAAGACACCATCTCGGTTACCGGTAATGTGCTGCGCGACTATCTCACCGACCTGTTCCCGATCCTGGAGCTTGGGACCAGCGCCAAGATGCTGTCCATTGTCCCGCTGATGAACGGCGGCGGCCTCTTTGAGACCGGGGCGGGCGGCTCGGCCCCCAAGCATGTGCAGCAGTTTCTGCGGGAAGGCCACCTGCGCTGGGACTCCCTGGGTGAATTCTGCGCCCTGGTTCCTTCTTTTGAGCACATCGCAGGCACCTTTGGCAATGAAACAGCCCGTCTCCTTGCCCGGACCCTTGACCAGGCCATAGGAACCTTCCTGGAAAACAGGAAGTCCCCCTCCCGCAAGGTGGGAGAGCTGGATACCCGGGGCAGCCACTTTTATCTGGCCCTGTACTGGGCCCGAAGCCTGGCTGAACAAAACAGGGACACGGGGCTGCAGGCCCGTTTTTCCAGGGTGGCAGAGGAGCTGGGCGAAAACGAGGCCAGGATACTCGATGAGCTGAATGCGGCCCAGGGACGCCCGGTGAATATTGACGGGTACTTCCGGCCGGATGCGGAAAAAACAACCATGGCCATGCGCCCCAGCGCGACCTTCAACGCGATTATAGACACGCTCTGATCCGCGGGCCGGGCAAACACCATGCAGGGCAGGGCCGGACACACCTCTTGCAGCAGAAGGCCGGCCTCTTCGCAGCTGAGAAAGCGGCTCACAGGGAAAGGTCCGGGCTCAAAGAACCCGGTTCCAACAACAGAATGAAATCTTTCCTGGACGCCTGCAAAGACCTTGTCTTTCCTGCCTGTTGCCTCGCATGCGAGAAGCGGCTGCCGGTAACCCGGCTGCCTCTTTTCTGTGATGACTGCCTGTCGCAAGTACCCTTTATCGACTCCCCATACTGCACATGCTGCGGGCTCCCTTTTCAAGGCGGACAGGACCATCTCTGCAGCCAGTGCCACCTCAAGCCCTATTCCTTTCACCTTGCCAGGGCCGCTGTTCTCTACAGGGAACCTGTCTCCCCTCTTGTCAGCAGCCTCAAATTCCACGGACAGCTGACAGGTCTCCCGACCCTGGCCGCCCTGGCAAGAAGCTCAAACGGATTCAGGGACCTGTCCGAGCCGGAAATCATTCTCCCTGTGCCGCTTCATGACCGGAGACTGAGAGAAAGGGGATTCAATCAGGCGGCTGCGCTCGCCCACACCATTTTCAAAAAGAGCAAAAGAAAAATTATCCCGACACTTCTGGTGCGAAACCGGGCAACCACCCCCCAGACCGGATTGAACGGCAGGCTGAGGCGCAAAAACCTTTTTGGTGCTTTTTCGATTAAACAGCCAAAAATGGTCCAAGGAAAAAGAATATTGCTCGTAGATGACGTCTTTACGACCGGCAGCACGGCCAATGAATGCGCCCGGACACTCAAGAAACACGGTGCGGAACAGGTCGAAGTCTTCACTCTCTGCCGGGCGCTCTGACCCGGAAACAGGTCATCTGTCAACAGGAATAATTCCCCATAACGAAAAACATATAACCTACTGTTATAAAAGATAAATAATATATTTTTACCCTGTTTGGGCCAGGCCACATTGTGGTGCTCTCATTTCCGGATGCTCAAAACAGTGCAGAATCTTTTTCAAAAAACCCCGCCGTGTAAAGATGCGGTATATCAAGACCTTAATGCACTCCCCGTTCAAAAAAGACAAAAATCAAGATTTGATGAGCATTGTCCAGGAATATCGAGATACGCGGAGTTATATTTTGTTGACAACTTGTGGATAACGTGTTGTCGTTTCAGTAACGACCCGATTACACGTACAATTTTGATTGAAGCCGGAAAAACCTGTTATTGTGGGATGATGCCCGCGCAACACAGTATAACCTACTGAATCAGCTTGAAAAATTCTGCGGTACCTGTCAACCGCAATGTGCAATTCAAATCAGCCTAAATCGATTTTGACCCTGCCGCTTTTTTGCGATATCAAGACACCATCATTGAGATTGCTTTCACTGACAGCTGCTCAACTCGACTCCCCGGGCAGGACTTTGACCGTGAAAGAAACCAACCTGAAATCTTCAGCTTCACAAAGGAATGACGCATGCTCTGGGAAACGGTCAGGGAATCTTTGCAGCACACACTCTCTGAGAGCGAATACAGCCTGTGGATCAAACCTCTTGCCTGTCAGCGGGATGATGAAGAGGGTGTCGAGCTTGCAGGACCGGATCGATTTTTCTGTTCATGGGTCAGGGACCGGTATCTGGACCTCATTTCCGAAAAATTTCAGGAACTGGGTAACGGCGGCAACCGGAAAATAACTCTCACGGTGGCTGCACACCCTGCCCTGCAGATAGACTGCCGTACCTCCGGACAACTGCGACTGCCGGGTGTTCATGACAGGCAGGCAAAAATCCGCTCCCTGCACCCGGGCTACACCTTTGATCAGTTCATGATCGGCCAGTCAAACGTCCTGGCCAGGTCTGCCTGCCGCGCCCTTGCCAGGGGAGAGAAGACATTCGGCAACTTTCTGTTTATCAACAGTTCCACCGGGCTTGGCAAGAGCCATCTCACCCAGGCGGTTGTTCACTCGGTCATGAAGGAATCACCGTCAACCATGCTTCACTACCTGACCGCCCAGCAGTTTTCCGCTGAAATGGTGAACGGCATCCGCAATAAAACCATGGACCGGTTCTCGAAAAAATTTGTCCAGAACTGCGACATGCTGCTCGTTGAAGACGTCCACACCCTGATCGGCAAGAACAAGACCCAGGATGAACTCAACACGGTGCTGGACTATCTCATCAAGTCGGGCAAGCGGGTTATCCTGACTGCGGCTGTCGCGCCTGGAAAGCTTGACGGTATTGATGAGGATTTCAGGTCCAGGATGACCTCCGGGCTGATTACCAGAATTGACGCGCCTGATTACGCCACCCGGGTCAATATTATCCGGCACAAGGCAAGTGCGAACAATCTCGCCCTGGATGATTCCTTAATCGACCTCCTGGCTCAACATCTGTGCGGAGATATCCGGAAAATTGAAAGTGCCGTTATCGGGATAAAGGCGAAATCCTGCCTGCTCGACACCATGCCAGACAAGGTGATGATCATGGAAGTTCTCCGGGAAATAGTAGGCACCCAGGCGAAACTGGACGGCGAAACCATCCGCACCTTTATCAGCGGCCAGTTCAAAATCAGCGTGGATGAACTGCAATCACGGTCGCGGAAACGCTCCGTCGCCTTCCCGCGCCAGGTAGCCATGTACATGACCAGGAAATTCACGGACCAGTCCCTTGCCGACATCGGGGACCTGTACAACCGGGACCATTCAACCGTCCTCCATGCCATCAAGGTCATCACCAGGGACATGTCCAGCAAAACAGCTGTCCGTGAACAGATCGACCTCCTCTGCCGGATGCTAAAAAAGAACTGACCTCTTCAGGCTGCAGACCATCAGGGGAGATTTTTTCCGGCAGCCTCACACCCTTCAGTCTTCACCCTTCAGCCTTCAGCCTAAAAATACACCCCTTTCACTTCCGCCTCGCCGCCCCTGCCGCCGGCATCGTGCAGGATACTGTCTGCCGCCTTCCATGCCTCTTTGGTCATATCGTTGATCCCGATACCGTTCCATCCGAAACCACAGATATGGAGCCCGCGGTGCCGGTCCTGGATCCTGTCCTTCCAGGCCAGCAGATCCGGGTACCCTTCCTCAAGCTGGGGAATACCTGCCCGTGGCCGCATCACGCGGGAAAAACAGGGTCTTTCGGGCAGGTCAAGCAGCCCGGACACGTCCTCGAAGACACGGTCTACCATCTCCGCATCGTCAATCTCCAGCCGCTCAGGGTGCCGGCGGCCCCCGACCAGGACTTCGACCAGGACATGCCCGCGAGGAGCCCGGCCCGGAAACATGTGGGATGAAAACAGGGTGCCGAGGGCAAAGCGGTTTTCCCTTTCAGGGGCCAGGTAACCGAAACCGAACGGTATCTTGACCTGGTCGGTAAAGCCAAGGGCAACGGTTGCGATACGGGCTTCCGGCACAGAGGACATGGGCGGCGTGCCTGTCTCCCCGGTCCTGCCCAGCAGGGCAAGGCTGTGGTTGACCGGCAGGGCCAGAACAAGATGGCGGCATTGGATACCCTGCTGCCCTGTCTCAACCTCCCAGCCATTCTCCACAGGGTGTATCCGGTCGACCTCTGCCCGGCACATCAGCTCCCCGACCGGGGCAAAATTTCCGGCAAGGGCCCGGGGCAGGGCCGCCATACCGGCCTTGAAACTTGTCATTGCCGGCAGGGACGGACCCTCCTGCCCTTCTTTTTTCTTCTTTTCCTTCATTTTCTCGAGGAGGCTGCGGATTACCGAGCCCTTGTCCATCTCCAGCTTCCGGATCCCGGGCATGACCGCATCGATCTTCAGCCTGTCGATATCCCCGGCATAGGTGCCGGTAAACACGGCATCGGCAAAGGGGAGCAGCGCTTTGCCGAAGCGATACTCGATCCAGGCGGACACACTGGGTTCGCCGGCAAGCGGTTTTTTCCAGATATCCGCCAGCACCCTCAACTTGGCGAAAAACGGCACAAGGTCGGAAAAAAGTATCTTTTTGGGGTTCTGCGGGATCAGGTTCAGCCTGCCGCCCAGACAGATATAGCGGACAAATTTACCCAGGGGCGCCTTTTCGACCTCGTTTTCCAGACCGGCCAGCTGTATGAGGGTCCGGCTTTCCTTGCAATTATCCAGAAAACCGTGCGCGCCCCATTCTGCCAGATACCCGTCCTCACTGTGGGTGAGAATAGCCCCACCGGGCCGTTCACTTTTTTCCAGGACACACAGGGACAGGTCCGGCTGCCTGTTTTTCAGAAAATTTGCCGCACTCAGCCCGGACAGACCAGCACCAACTATCACCACATCAACCTGCTTTTTCATCATCACTTTTCAAGACTCCTTCATGTAGCGGCAATACAGGAAAAAACAGCTGTTCATACCTGCTTGACAGCGTGGCAATCATGCTTACTATATTGCCGGATTCTCAACATACCTGATATCTTTATCTTGAACCATAATAAAGAGGATGTACCATGACTGAAAAAACAGAAACGCGTGAATTTCAGGCGGAGACAAAAAAAGTCCTTGATATTGTCATCAACTCTCTCTACACGGAGCGTGATATTTTTGTCCGGGAACTGGTCTCAAACGCGGCCGATGCCCTGGAAAAATACCGGCACCAGAGCCTGGTTGAGAAGGCGGAGTTTGACGCGCATGTTCCCCTGGAAATCACCATTGACTGCGATGACAAGAATCATACCCTGACCATCACCGATACCGGCATAGGCATGACCCGGGAGGAGCTGGAAAAAAACCTGGGCACCATTGCCCACTCCGGCTCGGACCACTTCTGGGACCAGTTAGCTGAAGCGGCGAAAAAGGATGTCAGCCTGATCGGCCAGTTCGGCGTCGGCTTTTACTCCGCCTTCATGGGAGCGGAAAAAGTCCGCGTCCAGAGCCGCTCCTGGGACGGCAGTGAAGGCCACGAGTGGGAATCCGACGGCAGCGGCACCTACACGATCAAACCCTGCGAAGGGCTGCACCGGGGCACCAGGATCATTCTTTCCCTGAAAGAAGAGGCCCATGAATACGCGACCAAGTTCACCATTGAAAGGATAATCAAGCAGTATTCCTCCTTTGTTCCTTTTCCCATCATCGTGGAAGGCAAGAAGGTGAATACGGTACAGGCCATCTGGACCCGTTCAAAAAATGAGATCACGGACGAGGAGTATACGGAATTTTACAAGTATGTCGGCAACGCGGTCGATGAGCCCCGCTACAGGATCCATTTTTCCGCCGACGCCCCCCTGGCGATCAACGCGCTGCTGTATGTTCCCCAGGAAAATATCGAGGTCCTGGGCATGGGGCGCATGCAGCCCGGGGTCAACCTGTACTGCCGCAAAATACTCATTGACCAGCACAGCGAAAACATCCTTCCCGAGTGGCTCCGCTTTCTCAAGGGGGTGGTGGATTCGGAAGACCTGCCGCTGAACATATCACGCCAGGCCCTGCAGGACAACGCCCTGGTCTACAAGCTGCGCAAGGTGATAACCAAGCGCTTCCTCAAGTTCCTCAAGGAGGAGGCGAATAAAGATCCTGAAAAATACAACGAATTCTGGAAAACATTCGGCATTTTCATCAAGGAAGGCATCACGACCGACTTTGAATACCGGGACAGCCTGGGAGACCTGCTCCGTTTTCAGTCGTCGAAGAGCAAGGAGGGAGAACTCATCTCCCTGGCTGATTACGTCAAGCGCATGAAAGAGGGGCAGGACAAGATCTACTACATCAACGGCCCCAGCCGCCAGGCCCTTGAAGCCGGGCCCTACACGGAGATGTTCCGCCAGAAGGACATTGAAATTCTCTTTACCCTCGAGCCCATAGATGACTTTGTGCTGAACCACCTGGGCACGTATGACGACAAGAAGCTGGTTTCGGCAGACCGGGCTGACCTGAGACTGCCCGAGACAACCACGGATGACGACCAGCCTCAAGATGACGCGAAACAGGAGGAATCCCTCGTCAAAGAGCAGGTTGACGCGCTCTGCACATGGATGAAAGAGGTGCTGGGAGACAGGATAAACGAGGTTGTCGTGTCACATCGGCTCGTTGACAGCCCGGCCATGATCGTCAACGCGGACGGCCTCATGACCTCTTCCATGGAGCGGGTCCTGCAGGCGACCTCGCAGGAGGAATCCCCGGCCATGGCCGGCAGGAAGAACATGGAGATCAACCCTGCCAGTCCGCTGATAAAGAAGCTGTCCGACCTGCGTGATTCAGAACAGGATTTTGCCAGGGACGTAACCAGGCAGATCTTTGACAATGCCATGATCCAGGCCGGTCTCCTTGTTGACTCCCAGGAAATGGTCAGCCGGAATTACAGGATACTTGAAAGGATGGCTGCCGATAACTGACAGCCGGCAGCGTGTATGGAGCGGCCTTGGATGGCAGTCCTCCGGCAAGAGATGTCAATTGCCTTGAAAAAAAAGGCTGTTCACGATATAGGAACACAATCCATCTCCGGAAAAACCCAGGAGGAAATATGTATCAACGCCTCATCATCGCTGTCTCGACCCTGTTGCTGCTGGCAGGCTGTTACTCCAAGCCGGTGCGCCACCTGGCATCTGATGCCGGCCTGATCAAGGCCGGCGCGTCAACTCGTCAGGATGTCCTGCGTTACTTAGGGGAACCCAACGGGCACCGGACCGTTGCTCCGGGGGTGGAGGAACTGGTCTATTTTGAGGACAGGCGCAACTTTCTCCAGCGGTCGCCGGTTCTCGGGTCATGGCTGGATGCGGAAGGATATGAAATGCTCATCATCACGCTTACCGGCGATCTGGTTACCGATGCAGAGTTCAGAACATTCCGCAAAAAAGACCGGGCATGGGCCGATGATTTTACCTGGAATGAAGTGAAGTGACAGCAGCCTCTCACCTGGATATCCACCGGGAGCGGATGGTTGAGGAACAACTTATTCCCCGGGGCATCCACGACCATGCAACACTTGAAGCCATGCGGACTGTGCCGCGGCATCTCTTTGTGGATGATGCCATGTACTCCAGCGCCTACGGCGATCATCCGCTGCCCATCGGCTCAGGCCAGACGATCTCCCAGCCATATATAGTCGCGCTCATGACCCAGGCTCTGCAGCTCAAGGGGGACGAACGGGTCCTGGAGATAGGAACCGGCTCCGGCTACCAGGCTGCCATCCTGTCGAGGATGTGCGAGCGGGTCTATACCATCGAACGTATCGATTCCCTGCTGGTTCGGGCCAGAAAAACCTTTGACAGACTCCATTATCATAATATCACCTCCAGAATCGACGACGGCACGACCGGCTGGCCGTCAGAGGCGCCCTTTGACGCCATAGTGGTAACGGCCGGCGGTCCGGAGGTTCCAGGCCCACTACTTGAACAGCTGGCTGATCCCGGCAGGATGGTCATTCCGGTCGGTGACCAGTATGTGCAGGAGCTCCAGCTCCTTGAAAAAGAGGACGGCAAGGTACATGTTCAGGTCATTGAGCAGGTCCGGTTTGTGAACCTGATAGGAACCCATGGCTGGGCCTGCTGAAATCGGACTGGAAAAACGTCCCTCTTTTCTGCAGAGAATCTACCGCCGCTGCATGGAGTGGATACGGACGCCTGCCGGCATCTGGGTGCTGTTTTTTATAGCTGTTGCCGAGTCTTCCTTTTTTCCCATCCCACCGGATGTTTTTCTTATTGCCCTGTGCATAAGCGACCCGAAAAAGTCCTTCAAATACGCGACTGTCTGTTCCATGGGCTCCGTCATCGGGGGCATCATCGGGTACGGGCTGGGATACGGCTTCATGGATACCCTTGGTGTGATGATCCTGGACTGGTACGGACTGCATGAAAAGTACGCGGTAGTGCAGGACCTCTTCCAGCGCTACGATGCCTGGGCCGTGGGCGCTGCCGGGTTCACCCCCCTGCCGTACAAGCTTTTCACCATTTCCGCCGGGGCATTCAAGATAAATTTTGTTGTTTTCGTGCTTGTCTCGATTGCTGCCAGGTCGGCCCGCTTTTTTCTCGTTGCCGGGCTTATTTACAAATTCGGGGCCCAGGTTGAGGCCTTTATTTATAAGTATTTCAACCTGCTCACCATTCTCTTTCTCCTGCTTTTAATTGGTGGTTTTGTTATCATGAAAATGTTACTTTAGATGTATACAAACAGGGTTGCTGGTGTCTTTTCCGTGCCGCGCGCAGCCCTGTGAACTTTTACCCTGAACAAATGTACAGAATACCGGCTGCCGGAGAGGTCAACCGCTCCTCTTCTTCACATAACAATTGAAAATCACACACATAATATTATGTCCTGTAAAATAATCTTTTCCGCTGTTTTTGCGTACATCGTTGCCTGCACGGTCCCGGCCGGTGCAGCCTCCTGCCTGAGCGGCGGCTGCCACGCGCCGCTCACCTCGAAAAAATATATTCATGGACCAGTTGCCGCTGAGCAGGCCGGTGTCAAGGGCTGCGTGGCATGTCACGTGCCGGCAGGAAAAAAATGCTCCCGATCCGGAGCAGGAAGCTTCAAGCCCATGGCCCCGCCGGAAAAGATGTGCCAGATATGCCATGCCCGGGGAACCGGTTCACAGCACTCGGCGAAAAAAATAAACTGCCTGAAATGTCATAACCCGCATGGTTCCGACACCGGGCCCGAACTGACGCGGTAAGATCCGGAGCAACGCAGTTTTTCACCTGCACCCGTTATCGAGGTTTGCCCGAAACTGTCACGGGTACACGTTTTCCGCCATCCTGCGCACCTGGAAAGATATCTCCTCCAGGTCGACCGTCAAAAGCTGCCTGTTGCGGACAACAATCTTTCCATTGACAATGACATCGCGGACATCTGCGCCTCCGGCCGCGTAGACAAGAATATCGGGTCCATACCAGGGCTGCAGGTGCGGTTTTTTCAGGTCAATGCAGACCAGGTCGGCCAGGCAGCCTTTCCTGAGTAGTCCTGACCGGCCGTTCATCCCGAGCACATCAGCGCCATCCGTTGTCGCCATCCGCAGGACATCCCCCCCCTTCATCGCAACGGGATCCATGCTGTGGATTTTCTGGAGTTTGGCGCAGATATCCATTTCCCTGAAAAGATCAAGACCGTTATTGCTTGCCGCACCGTCCGTTCCCAGGCTGACGGTGACAGAGCTGTCCCGCATTGCAGAAAGCGGCGCGAGACCTGAGGCAAGTTTGGTGTGGGACTGGGGACAGGCGGAGACCCCGGCCTTGCGTTGGGCAAGAATTGCAATGTCCTCTTCGTCAACCCAGACACAGTGCACACAGACCGTCCTGTCATCAAGAATCCCCAGGGCCTCCAGGTGTCGTACCGGTGAACTCCCCTGCGGGTCGATAATCATGGCCTGCTCGGCAGCACTTTCAGCAACGTGGATGAAAAAGAGGGCCTCGTTTTCCGTGGCCAGCCTCTTCGCCTTCTGCAGTGTCTCCGGGCTGCAGGTATATGGCGAGTGTGCAAAAACAGCCGGCACAACCAGCTCGTCCCAGTCCTGCCAGGAGTGGAGAAAACGGGCCGCCGCATCGATATTCTTGGCAGGGTCAGGGACTCCGGGCGCCGGAAAATCAATCACCCCGTGGGCTGCCACGGACCTGAGCCCGGCTTCACAGAACGCGCGGGCAGCCTCGTCCTCAAAAAAGTAGCCGTCCGCCACCATGGTCGTTCCGGAGAGAAGCATCTCCGCGGCTGCCAGCTTCGAGCACCAGTACACCATTTCCGGGTTCACATGTGCCGCCTCGGCCGGAAAAATATGGTCATTCAGCCATTCTGCCAGTTCCAGGTCATCGGCCAGGCCGCGGAAAAGGGTCATGGCCGCATGGCAGTGGGTATTGACCAGGCCGGGCATGACCAGGGTGCCGCGGGCGTCAATGAGATGATCCGCATCATGGCCGGCAAGCCCGGCCATGGGACCAATATCGGTTATCAGGCCATTGCGGATGGCGACAAACCCCTGCTCGATGGTATCCGTACTGCCGGGTTCGGGAAGGAGCAGGCCGTTTATGATCAGGATGTCTCTGGTCATGTTCTCAAAGGGGTGGAACTGCTTGCATAATTGTCGCGAGATAGTGTAGGTACACATTTACAAAACAGCTGTTGGTAACTATACATAAATATCGCACCGGAACAAAATATTTATCTCTTGCCTCGTACAGAAGCTGAATATTTTAATAAATAGAGATCCGGGCTCAAAGAGGCCGGCTTTAATTTCAGAATAACTTGAGGATCCCATGGGATTTCGTTGTGGAATAGTCGGGCTGCCCAATGTGGGCAAGTCCACCATATTTAACGCCCTGACGGCGGCAGCCATTGACGCGGAAAACTACCCGTTCTGCACCATAGAGCCGAATGTGGGTATTGTGCCCATGCCCGATGAACGGCTGGACCGGCTGGCGGAACTCGTCAAAACACAAAACAAGGTGGCCACCCAGATGGAGTTTGTCGATATTGCCGGGCTGGTCAAGGGCGCCAGCCAGGGCGAGGGGCTCGGCAACCAGTTTCTTGGCCATATCCGCCAGGTCGATGCCATTCTGCACGTGGTACGCTGTTTTGATGACGATAATATCGTGCACGTGGACGGGTCCATAGATCCCCTGCGGGACCGCGAGGTCATTGAGACGGAACTGATCATCGCCGACCTGGACACCGTGGAAAAACGGCTCCAGAAAACCCGCAACCAGGCCAAATCCGGTGACAAAAAAATTATCGCCCAGGTCGGTTTTCTCGAGACGCTCAGGGACGTGCTTGACAGCGGCAGGCCGGCCCGCGCGGTTGAGACCGCGGACATGGAACAGCAGGCCCTGCTCAGGGAGCTCTGCCTGCTGACCGATAAGCCGGTTCTCTACGTGGCCAATGTTCACGAAAACGACCTTGCCGGCGGCAACAGGTATGTTGATCTCCTGAAAGACGCAGCCAGGGAGGAAGATGCCTCAGTGGTCATTATCGCCGGCAGTATCGAGCAGGAACTCAGCCTGCTCAGCAAGGAGGAGCAGGCTGAATTTCTTACCGACATGGGGCTTGCTGAACC
This sequence comes from Deltaproteobacteria bacterium, assembly GCA_024277485.1. The sequence continues at coordinate 13,606 of JAJRVA010000032.1, forward strand.
GGGTTTAAACAGGCTTATCAGTGCCGGATACGCGTTGCTTGGCCTCATTACCTTTTTCACGGTGGGAGAAAAAGAGACCAAGGCCTGGACCATCAGACAGGGCACCACCGCTCCGGGCGCCGCCGGCAAGATACACTCTGATTTCGAGCGGGGCTTTATCCGCGCCGAAGTTATCTCCTATGACGACTATATCCGGTGCGGCAGCGAGGCAAAGGCAAAGGAAAAAGGATTGATGCGCTCGGAAGGAAAAGAGTATGTCGTCAAGGACGGAGACTGCATCCTGTTTCGTTTCAACGTGTAAACCGGAGGCCGCATGACAGAGCCAACACACACAAAGACCCTTTTTGTTACGGACCTGCAGGATGGGCAGCAGGTCAGGGACCTGTTTCTCATCAGCAGGAAGAACTCTGCTGAAACCAAGGCGGGCAAGCCGTACCTGGCCCTTACCCTGATGGACAAAAGCGGTGAGGTGGAGGCCCGGGTCTGGGATAATGCGCAGCACCTGGACCAGTTTGCGGAAGTCGGCAGGGTCGTTCTGGTCCAGGCCCAGGGAAAACTGTTCCGGGATCAGCTGCAGCTCAATGTTACCTCTCTGCAGGCCCTGGAAACCGACCAGGTTTCCCTGCGGGATTTCATGCCGGCCAGCCGCAGGTCTGCCGAAGAAATGGACGCGGAACTGACCGGCCTGCTCAAATCCGTTACCGACCCCCACCTGGCCAAGCTGCTGAACAGTATCTTTCAGGGCGATCTGCGCAGGCAGTTTCTCCTGGCCCCGGCTGCAAAAATGATGCACCATGCCTGCCTGGGAGGTCTTGCCGAACACACCTTAAGTCTCTGCGACCTGGCCATGAAAATGTGCGACCACTATCCTGAACTCGACAGGGACCTCCTGCTGGCAGGCGCCCTGCTGCACGATATCGGCAAGGTACAGGAGTTTGACTTTTCAAACGTTCCGTTTGCCTATACCGATGCCGGCCGCCTGGTGGGCCACCTGGTCCTGGGCAGTGAAATGGTCCGGAAACAGGCTGATACAATTGACGGCTTGTCGGCCGGCCGCCTGGACCAGCTTATCCACCTGATCCTCAGCCACCATGGCCGGCACGAATTCGGCTCTCCCTGCCTGCCCATGACCATGGAGGCCATTTTACTGCATCATTTAGACGATATTGACGCCAAGATGAATTTTATCGGCCGCCTCAGTGAACAGGTAGGGGCTGGTGAATACCAGTGGAGCGACTACCAGCGTACCCTGGAACGGTTCCTGCTCCTCAGGGGACCGGGCAACGACTCTGCCGGGTCCTCTCTGCCCGGGAAAGGCCCCGCCGTTCCGGATGATCCGCCGAAAAAAAAGAGGCTGCCCGAATCCCCTGAAAAACCCAGGCAGCCCCAGCTCTGGGGATCATGATTCAGATGGATATCCCGGGCCAGAACAAGGCTGTCACGCTGCTCGGCCGGGCCCTTGAAAATGGGCGCCTCGCGCACGCCTACCTGTTCACGGGGCCGGAGGGGGTGGGCAAAAAAGCCGCTGCCATGGCCGTGGCCGCGGCCATTTTCTGCCGGCAAAAAACCGGGACTTCGCCATGCGGAAACTGTCCCGGCTGCGTCAAGTTTTCCTCGCAAAACCATCCTGACTTTCTGCATATCGCCCCCCGGGGAGCCACCATCAAAATCGACCAGGTAAGAGAGCTGAAAAAAACGCTTGCTTTCTCCCCGTTTGAATCCGACCACCGGGTTATCCTGCTCGAAGACGTACATACCATGCGGAGGGAAGCCGCCAACAGCCTCCTCAAGCTCCTGGAGGAACCTCCGCCCGGCAACATTCTTCTGCTGACCGCAGATGAAATGCAACCGCTCCTGCCGACCCTTGTCTCACGATGCCAGGTTATCCCCTTTTTTCCGCTGCCCCATGACCTGGCCACGGAATTAATCAGGCAGCAGAACCCGGACATGGTTGCTGAAGATGCCGTCCTGCTGGCCTTTTTAACCGGCGGCTGCCCGGGCATGGCCGCATCTTTCAAGGCCCGGGAATTCCTCCCCCTGCGCAGAGAAATCATCCAGACCCTGTTGCAGAGACAAAAAAATCCGGCCCGGGAAGTTGAAGCGGCCCTCCTCCTGGCCGCAAAAACCGCGGCCCTGAAAGAGGGCCTTGAACCACTGCTCAACCTGCTGCGTCATTTTTTCAAGGAAACCATGCTGGCTCACAGTACGCAAACTCCGGCAAAAACGGGAAGCAGTGAACTGGACCTGGAAACAGCGAGTGCAAGAGAACGCTGGAACTTGGGGGAACTTTCTGATAAGATACATGCCATTGATCGCGCAGAGCAGGCCCTGGCAAGGAACTGCAACAAGGGTCTTGTCTGTGAAGTGCTTTTTCTGCGCCTGTTAAGCTCAGGCGCACCGCAGCAATAACCCTCCTTTTTGAGGAGTTGAAGTATATGTCAGAAAATACCCCAGAGACGTCGGGCCGGAGACAGGGGACACGGGACAGGGAGTCGGCCGACACGACTCCGTTGTCGTACTACCGGGTCCGTTTTCGTGATATGGGACAGGAGTTCACTGTCCAGTCCAGGATACCCAACCTGACCCGTGGTGCAGTAATCATAGCCAGGACCGACCATGGCCCGGAACCGGCAAAAATAATCTGCCGCGCCCCGGATGCCACTGAACCGGGCATGGAGCGACGGGTTTCGTATATTGTAACCCGCCGGGCAAATCGCGAGGAAGAGGAAAAATACGCCCGGTTGCCGCGCCTTGAAAAAGAGGCCTTTGCGAAGTGTAATGAGGAGATAAAAAAACTCAACCTGCCCATGCAGCTGATACGGGTGGAGCGTTTTTTCAACGGCTCCAAAATTATTTTTTACTTTACCGCGGAAAGCAGGGTTGATTTCAGGGAACTGGTCAAAAACCTGGTTCAGGAATTCCGGACCAGGGTTGAGATGCGCCAGGTCGGTGTCCGCCATGAAACCCAGATCATAGGGGGGATAGGGGCATGCGGCCGGGAACTGTGCTGCAGTTCCTTTCTGAAAAAATTCGAGTCCGTCTCCATCAAGATGGCCAAGACCCAGAACCTGCCCCTGAACCCGACCAAGATATCCGGTTTATGTAACCGGTTGCTGTGCTGCCTGACCTATGAGTACGACAGCTACAGCAAAATCAAAAAGGAGATGCCGCGTATCGGCAGATCAATTTCATACGAGGGCAAGACATACAAGGTGGTCCGGCACCTGGTTATCCAGGCAAGTGTCCTGGCTGTCTCCAGGGAAGGAGAGGAAATAACCCTTACCGAGGAACAGTGGAAAGCGGCAAAACCTGTCCACAAAAGCCCGGCAAAGAAAACAAGAAAACAATGACGACCTATATCACAACCCCTATTTACTATGTCAACGCCCTGCCCCATCTTGGGCATGCCTACACAACGATTGTTACCGATACCTACAGTCGTTTCCGGAGACTGTGCGGAGATGATGTCAGGTTTCAGACCGGTACGGATGAGCATGGCGAAAAAATAGCCCAGGCCGCGGAGGCGGAAGGGGTTTCACCGAGGGAATACGTTGACCGGGTCAGCCGGGCATTCCGGGACACCTGGCCGCAACTGGACGTGGAGCCTGACAATTTTATCCGCACCACCGACCCGGAGCACATCAGGACCGTGCAGAACATCCTGCAGAGAGTCTTTGACCAGGATGATATCTACTTCAGCGAATACTCCGGTCTCTACTGCCGGGGGTGTGAACGTTTTCTCACCGAAAAAGAGCTCGTGGACGGCAACTGCCCGGACCACCTCAAGCCTCCCGAAGAGATAACGGAACAGAATTATTTTTTCAGGATGAGCAGGTACCAGGACTGGCTTATTGACCATATCAGGGCCAACCCTGAGTTTATCACACCGGAGAGGTACCGCAACGAGGTCTTATCCTTTCTCAGTGAACCCCTGGAGGACCTCTGCATCTCTCGACCCACCTCGAGGCTCACCTGGGGCATCCACCTTCCTTTTGACGATAAATTTGTGACCTATGTCTGGTTCGATGCCCTGATCAACTACCTGACCGGTATCGGCTACCCGGACGGCCCGGATTTCAAACGCTACTGGAGCGCGGCCGAGCATGTGATCGCCAAGGACATTCTGAAACCGCACGCCATTTTCTGGCCCACCATGCTGAAGGCCATGGGGGCTGAACCCTACCGGCGCCTGCATGTGCACGGCTACTGGAACGTGGACGAGACCAAGATGTCCAAGTCCATCGGCAATGTTATCCGCCCGGGCGACCTTGTCCAGGAGTACGGTATTGACGCGGTACGCTATTTTGTCCTCCGGGAGATGAGTTTCGGCCTGGACGCCTCCTTTTCCAGCGAGGCCATTGTGGCGCGGCAGAACTCGGAACTGGCCAATGACCTCGGCAACCTCTTTTCCCGCTCCCTGACCATGATCACCAGGTATACCGGCGGTCTGGTGCCGGAACCGTACAGGGGACTGCTCAGCGACGGGGATCGCGAGGTGATCAATGCTGTTGAGCACATGGTCAGGCAGTACGAGCGTGATATGAACGGATTTCTCTTCAACCGGGCTCTCCAGGAAATCTGGAAGGTCATCGGGCTGCTGAACCGTTTTATCGTCACCAATGAACCATGGGAACTGGCCAAGAGTCCGGACCTGGAAAAACGCCTAATGACCGTTCTGTATGTCCTGGCTGAGGCGCTTCGCATCATTGCCCTGGTGCTGCAGCCGGTTATGCCGCAGGCGGCCGCCAAAATGTCAGCCGCACTCGGCCTCGACACCGGGCCGGGAACAGTTCCCCTTGAGACTGCCGGCAAATGGGGTATGCTTCAGCCCGGGACCCGGATATCAAAAGTGGAACAGCTCTTTCCGCGGCTTGATACAAAGAAAAACAAAAAACAGCCGCAGCCAACGCCTGAAAAAGAAAAGAAACAGGAAACCGCGCCCGGGGAAGGTCTGGTTGGGTTCGATACATTCAAGAAGCTGGAACTCCGGGTGGCTGAAATCGTGGCTGCCGAAAAAATCAAAAAATCGGACCGGCTGCTCAAGCTCACTGTCAAGGCGCCTGAAGAGAGGACCCTTGTTGCCGGAATCGCAGAGTATTATGAGCCAGGCGATCTTATCGGCAGGCAGGTGATCATAGTGGCAAACCTCAAGCCGGCAAAACTCATGGGGGTAACTTCGCACGGCATGGTCCTGGCAGCAAAGGAGACGGATGCTGACGGGAACGAGCGGCTTGTTCTCTCCACTGTTTCAGATAAAATTTCCCCTGGCAGCAGAGTAGCCTGACGGAGGCACCACAATGTTTATGCTCAGTAACTTTCTTCTTGCAGTGGCCAAACTGCTCAATGTTGTCCTCAGCGCCTATATCTGGATCGTCATTGCCCGGGCGGTCATCTCCTGGGTCAACGCGGACCCCTACAATCCCATTGTCCGCTTCCTGGTCCAGGTTACCGATCCCCTGCTTTCCAGGATCCGGCGTTTTATTCCTGCCATGGGAGGCATTGATCTCAGCCCCATGGTTCTCATCCTGGCAATCGTTTTCCTGCAAAGCTTTCTGGTTCCGACCCTGCAGCAGATCGCCCTGTCCCTGCGGTGAGAAAATCATGCCGTGTCTGCGTACCCTGCCGGACGGCGACCTCCTGCTCACCCTTCATGTTCAACCCAGGGCCCGGAAAAATCAGGTAGCCGGTCTGTATGACAATGCCCTCAAGATCCGTCTTACCGCGCCTCCCCTGGAGGGACGCGCCAACAAGGCAGTAATCGCCTTCCTGGCCAAACAGCTTCACCTGCCCAAATCAGCCGTGCGCATCACAGGCGGGCTTGCAAGCCGCGAAAAAAAAGTGCGTGTCAGCGGCTGCAGCGAGGAACAGGCAAGAAAAATTCTGTTAGAGGTTAGCTCTATATGATAGAAAAGGATAATCGATGACAAAACAGGTTGCCACCATCGGCGAAATCTTTGCTTCCTGCTGGGAAGAGTATAAGCAGCGGGCCATACCCATTCTTGCTGTTGTCCTTATCAGCACTGTCATTATCAGCAGCCTGGTCTTGACGCTGGCCTTAAGCGTCGGGCTTGGCGGGGCTGTTCTTGCCCATCTCAAACCGGGACAGAACTGGATCTTCGCCCTCATCGCGATTCTCTGTGTACTTTTTCTTGCTATAACACTCCTTGCCCTGTGGTGCCAGACAGCCATGCTGGCAATCGTTGTTGACGAGAACCTCGGTATTATCGAGGCATTCCAGCGGGGGTGGCAATACTTCCGGGCCATGACATGGGTACTGACCATCTTTTCCGGCATCATCATGATCGGCCTGCTCTTTGGCATCCTGCCCGGCATCCTCTTTCTGGTCTGGTTCTCGTTCTGCTTCTACATCCTTTTCGAAGAAGACAGGAGAGGCATGGATACCCTGCTGGCCAGCATGGAATATGTCCGGGGCCACTTGTGGAACACCTTCGGCAAACTGCTGGCCGTCTGGTTCCTGTATATGCTGACCGGCCTCATCCCCTTTGTCGGGACCCTGATTTCCATTCTCTTCTACCCCTTTCTCATGCTCTTCATGGCAGCGCTGTACCGGGACCTGAAATCGATCAAGGGAGAGGTGGAGATTCAGGCCGGTTCGGGCACACGGCTGTTCTGGTGGGTAGTGACCTGGGCAGGCCTTGTGCTGCCGATTCTTGCCCTGGCAGCAGGATTAATTGCCGTCATGTCCGGTGAAAACGAGTGGATGGATGCAACCATGCAGAGCCTGCAGCAGATGCGGCAGATGGATATCTGAGACTACTCCTCAACCAGCCTGCTGGTGATCAGGCCGTAAAATGCGTCCTCCGGGGAACTGAAAAACCAGCCCAGGTGGGCAAGACAGGTTGTGCAGACAGCGTATTTCCAGGTGTACCCGGCAAACCAGCTGAATTCATCCGTGGGACGGCCGTGCAGGACACACCCCCTGGCCTGACTGAAACAGGCAATTTCATAGACCAGCCCGGCCGGGTTGAAAAACGTGTGGACATGGCTGTCGTTCACACGGACCGCATGCTTCCTGCCGGTAACAACCGTCCGGCAGCGGCTGCAGAGAAGGGGTTTTTCCTCCCTGGCTGCCGTATCGTCATGCGCATCGGAATCCGGCCCATCACCCGGACCGGGGTATTTCTTTTCCCTGCAGTACAGGCCGGAAAACTCAGGCCGTCTTTCTGGAATCTCGATAGTGGTCAACAATGGCGTTCACCATATCGGCAATGGTATAGCGGTCCGGCTGCACATCAACCTTGAGCCCGCTGTCAGTAACCGTTTTCGACGTTATGGGACCTATGGAGGCAATCCGGACATCGGCCATCAGTTCATGCAGTTCCTCGGCTGATGCGGCATCGATCATGGTCAGAAAATTGGTCACTGTCGAGGAACTGGTAAAGGTCACCATTTCAACATTTTTCTCTTCCAGCTCCCTGCGCAGCTGCTCCTTTCTCCCGCTGGGCGGAACATTCCGGTACACCGGGGCGATAACGACTTCCGCTCCCGCCTCCTGCAGCATGTCCGGCAGGACATCGCGGGCAACCAGGGCCCTGGGAATGACGACCCGGCTGCCGGCAACCCCGGTGGCAATGAGGGCCTCGGCAAGGCCCTCCCCGGTAAATTTTTCCGGAATAAGATCGGCCTTGATGCCGTATTTCATCAGCTCTTCGCCGGTGGCCCTGCCGACCACGGCAAGCCTGGGACCGGCAAGAGAACGGGTATCCCCGCCCCTGGCGTAAAGGTGCCTGAAAAAATACGTTACCGCGTTGAGACTGGTAAAAATGAGCCACCGGCAGGTGTCAATATTGTCAAGCTCCCGGTCAAGAATACGGTAATCACTGACAGGCTCAATGTTGATGGTGGAATACTCCAGGCAGTCAGCCCCGTTCTCCTCAAGAAGGGCTACCAGTTCACTGGCCTGTTCCCTGGTCCTGGTAACAATAATTTTTTTGCTGAACAGCGGCCTTTTTTCATACCAGTCAATGGTATTCCTGAGCTTGACCACCTCGCCGACAACGATCAGGGCCGGCGGTTTGACACCGGCCTCCCGGACCACCTCGGTGATGGTTTCAAGTGTCCCTTCAACAGAGTGCTGCTCCGGGGTTGAGGCCCACCGCACGACTGCGACCGGGGTCTTCGGGTCCCGCCCGTTCTCCATGAGTTTCCGGGTAATAACGGGCAGGTTTTTGATACCCATGAAAATGACCAGGGTGCCGACGCCGGTGGCCAGCTTGTCCCAGTGGATATTGGACTCTTTCTTGGTTGGGTCCTCGTGCCCGGTGATAAAGGCCACTGAGGCCGTATACTGACGATGGGTGATGGGGATACCCGCGTATGTCGCCGCGGCAGTTGCCGAGGTAACCCCGGGCACCACCTCAAAGGGGATGCCGGCCGCGACAAGCTCCTCGATCTCTTCGGCGCCGCGCCCGAAGATGAACGGGTCGCCGCCCTTGAGCCGGACAACCATCCTGCCGGCCCTGCCATGCTCGACGAGCAGTTTATTGATTCCCTCCTGGGTGTAGGCATGCAGGCCGCCGCCTTTTTTGCCCACATAGATAAGTTCCGCGGTATCCGGCACATGACGCAGCAGTTTCCTGTTGGCCAGGTAGTCATACACAACGACCTCGGCCCGCTCAAGAAGATATTTTCCGCGCAGGGTCAGGAGCCCGGGGTCACCCGGTCCCGCCCCGACAAGATATATTTTACCGACAGTCCGGCCTGACATTCCAGGAGTTTTCATCATATCAGGAGTCAGGCCCCGTAGACTTCATCCAGGATCCGGCGGCCGCCCAGCTCTAAAAGTTTCTCCGCCAAGGCAGTGCCGATCCCGGCGGCTGTCTCCACCGGTCCGGTCGCCTCTTCCCTGAGGATCTCCCTGCCGTCGACACTGGCAATCAGGCCGGTGAGCGTTACCCTTTCGTCGTCAGCAACGGCATAGGCGCCGATGGGCACCTGGCAGCCACCTTCAAGGCGCAGGAGAAAGGCGCGTTCCGCCGCCACTGCTGTTGCGGTCCAGGTATGGTTCAGAAACGAAATACCCTCAAGCAGTTCGTCATCATCCGTGCGCAGCTCGAGGCCGAGCGCACCCTGCCCGATTGCCGGCAGCATCTGCACAGGGGTAAAAAAGGATGTTATCCGGTCAGCCATGCCGAGCCGGTTCAGGCCCGCGGCGGCCAGGATAATGGCATCGTAGAGCCCTTCATCAAGCTTGCGCAGGCGGGTATCGAGGTTGCCGCGCAAATCTTCAATGACCAGGTCCGGTCGCAGGGCGGCAAGCTGCGACTTGCGCCGCAGGCTCGATGTCCCCACCGTTGCCCCCCGGGGCAGGTCAAGCACGCCTGAACAGGTGTTGGAGATAAAGGCATCATGGGGATTTTCACGCTCCGTCACTATGGCGAGGTGGAGACCTTCAGGCAGGTCCGTCGGCACGTCCTTCATGGAATGCACTGCCAGATCGGCCCGCCCGTCAAGAAGCGCGTCCTCCAGCTCTTTGACAAAAAGCCCCTTGCCGCCGACCTTGGCCAGGGGAACATCGAGGATCTTGTCGCCCTTAGTGGTGATCTTGACCAGCTCAACTGAAGTGCCTGGATTATGCTTCTCTATCTGCTCCTTGACCCAGGTTGACTGGGTCACCGCCAGCAGACTTGCCCGTGTACCGATTTTAATTTCTTTTCTCATGCCTAAAAAATCTCGAAAATTACGCCTGGAGACCGTCCAGAACGGCGGCTGCAAGCAGAGGGATCATCAACTCGTGATGTCCGGTAAAGTTAAAACCACGCCCCCCCTCCAGGGTGGGACGGTGCACCACGTTGGTTGCCGGCCGGTAATGCCGTATAAAGTCAAAATTGGCCGTGGTCACGTTCCTGACGTCATAACCCAGGTTCCGCACAACAGTCAGGGCCTTGAGAAAGATTTCCGGCAGCAGCACTGCCGAGCCCACGTTCAGGTACACGCCGCCATCCAGTTGTGAAACCAGGTTGCAGAATACCCGGAAATCGTGATGGGTTGCCTTGCCCGTTGCCGCGCCGTCGGCGCCGGGATGAATATGGATGATATCCGTCCCCACCGCCACATGAACCGTTACAGGAATATCCAGTTTACGGGCCTGGGCAAGGATGCTCTGGTCATTGTGCGGGAAGCCATGCTCAAGCAGCGCCTCGCCGACCGCCTGGCCGAGCCCGATGTTTTTCTGCGCTCCGCTCCTGATGGCGCTGTTCAGCACTTCGCCGGTTTCCCGGGCAGCGCCAAAGGCCCCTGCTCCCAGGACATCGGCGACCTCTTCCGAGGTGCGCCCCACCATGGCGATTTCAGCGTCATGAATAATGCCGGCCCCGTTCAGGGCAATGGCCGATATCACCCCTCGCTGCATGAGGTCGATGAGAACGGGATTCAACCCCACCTTGATGACATGAGCGCCCATGCCCAGGATAATCGGTTTTCCCTCCCTGCCGGACGTTACAATCCGCTGCACCAGCTCCGGAAAATCCCTGCCGGCAAGCTGTCCCGGCAGGCTCTCGACAAGCTCCTTGACGGTCATTCCCGCCTGCACCGGTCGGGCAAAATCCTCCACCGTAACCTTGGAATGGCGGTCATGCAGGGAATAGGTCTGCATCTTGCTGAAATCAAGGGGCTCCATCATCTGCCGAACATCTCCTTTTCCACCAGTTCACAGACAACATGCTCAATCCAGAGGTGCGTTTCCTGGATATGCGCGGTTACGTCCGCCGGCACGTTGAGCACCAGGTCCGCAAGCGGCCCGAGGGCGCCGCCGGGAAGGGACGTGCCACCGGTCAGGGCGGCCGTCCTGATCCCCATGTTCTTCGCGGTCTCGACCGCCTTTACAATGTTGGGCGATTTGCCGCTGGTGGATATGGCAAGGACCAGGTCTTCCGGCCTGCCCAGGGCCTGGACCTGTTTGACAAAAACAAGGTCAAAAACGAAATCATTGCCGATACTGGTTATGACCGAGGTATCCGTGGTCAGGGCAAGGGCCGGCAGCGGGGCCCGATCAATCTTGAACCGGTTGACAAACTCGGCCGCCATGTGCTGGGCATCGGCTGCACTGCCGCCGTTGCCCATAATGAGCAGCTTGCCTCCTGCCTGAAAAGTCTCGACCACCCACTCGACCAGTTGGACCAACCGGTCAGCCGAGGTATCGAAAAAAGCCTGCTGCGCAGCCAGAGACTGCCGAAGATTTGCTGTAATAAGCGCTTTCATGGTCGCAACAATGTTAAAAAAACCCGCTGCTGTCAAATAAAAAACGTTTCCGCGCCCGGCTGAGGCGTGGAAACGTTTTCTTCCTGAATTAAGGCAATATGCAAATCAGTCCAGCTGACTCATGATGGCCTCGGAAACCTCCTTGATTCCCGCGGACCCGTCAACAGAGATAACCTTCACTCCATCAAGTTTCTTGAAGTAGTTGACCGCTGCCATGGTGCCTGTCTCTTCATCATAATAAATATTGTGACGCTTGTTGATGGCCTCTTCATCCTGGTCGTCGGCGCGGGTGCTCAACTCGCCGCCGCAGACCCGGCAGACCAGCCTGCCGTCTTTCTCCACAGGCTTGATGGCGTCAAAGGCAATATGGTTGGGGTGGTTGTTGTCATTGGCGCACAGGCGGCGTCCCATGATGCGGTCCTTGGCAATCTGCCGGTCAAGAACGATCTCAAGGACATAATCGAGCTTCATGCCGGATTCGGCAAGCGCCTTGTCCAGGGCCTCGGCCTGGGCCAGGGAACGCGGGAAACCGTCCAGCAGCCAGCCCTTTTCCTTTGACTTGTTCAGGGTTTCAAGGACCATGGGAATGGTGATGTCATCCGGAACAAGATCACCGCGATCAATATACTCCTTGGCCTTCTTGCCGAGTTCGGTGCCGCCCTTGATATGTTCCCGAAAAATCGCGCCGGACTCGATGTGATCGATATTGTACTTTTTCTGCACAATGGCGCCCTGGGTACCTTTTCCACTGCCGTTTGGTCCAAAAGTCAAAATATTCATAACCGTCTCCTTGAACTGAGATTAAAAAAATAACAACTCAACAACCTATTAATATAAATGATAAATGGTGCTAAACAGCTGGTGAATGGCAATTCATTCAAAGCCTGACTATACCGTAACTTCATCGTTTAAGCTATGAAAATTTGACCGTATGTTTTTGACAATCCGCAGCAAAAAGAGTATGTGTTGCCGGGTATATATTGTGTACGGCAACCATAACTCAACCCATAACATACCAGTACAGTCATGAAAGAAATTCAGGTAGGACTCATCGGGTTCGGAACCGTGGGTAGCGGGCTTGCAGAAGTGCTTCGCACCCAGCAGAAGCGCGTTGAGAAACGAAGCGGCCTGTCCATCAGGCTGTCCAAGGTCGCGGATATCGCGATCAGCGAGCTGCCGCCGGACTTTGCCGGCGTTACCCTGACACGGGATGCCAACGAGCTGTTCAACGACCCGGATATCGATATCATAGTCGAGCTGATCGGCGGCATTGAACCGGCCAAGACGTTCATGCTGAAGGCCATTGAAGCCGGCAAACATGTTGTTACCGCCAACAAGGCCCTTGTATCCCAGGAAGGCTGGGACATTTTTTCCGCTGCCGCTGAAAAGGGGGTCGAGGTGGGGTTTGAGGCCAGCGTGGGCGGCGGCATTCCGGTCATCAAGGCGCTCAAGGAAGGACTGGTCGCCAACAAGATCCTCTCCATCATGGGCATCATGAACGGTACGGCCAACTATATCCTCACCCGGATGACCGACGAGGGGGCCGCCTTTGCGGATGTTCTGAAAGACGCCCAGGAACTGGGGTATGCCGAGGCTGACCCGACCTACGATGTTGAGGGAATTGATACGGCCCACAAGCTGGCCATCCTCATTTCCATGTCCTACGGCATGCGGATCAGCCTGAATGATATCACCATAGAGGGAATTTCCCGGCTGGAGCCCATTGACATCCAGTTTGCAAGGGAATTCGGCTACCGGATAAAACTGCTGGCCATCAGCCGCAACCATGACAACCATGTCGAGGCCAGGGTCCACCCGACCATGGTGCCGGAAAACCACCTGTTAGCCAATATCCACGGCGCCTACAATGCCATCCACTTTACCGGCGACATGGTGGAAAATGTTCTGTTCTACGGCCAGGGCGCCGGCATGATGCCCACCGGCAGCGCCGTGGCAGCGGATATCGTGGATATCGCGAGAAACATACAGTCAGACTCCATCAGCCGGGTGCCCAACCTGTCGTACCTGCCCGAGCAGATCATCGACAAACCCATCACCCCCATGGAAGAGCTGTTCTGCCCCTATTACTTCCGGATTTGCGCACTCGACAAACCCGGTGTTCTGTCCACCATTTCCGGTATCCTGGGCAACCACGACATCAGCATAGAATCCGTCATCCAGAAGGGACGCAAGGAAGGCGGCCCGGTTGCCGTTGTCATCCGGACCCACCGGGCCCAGGAATCCGCGGTCAGGACTGCCCTGGCCGAGATTGACGCCCTGGATGTCGTTGCCGGAGAGACCGTGAAGATCCGTATCCTCGAAGATGAAGAATAACCGCGCCGGACACGTATGAAATATATCCTGCTGATCGGTGACGGCATGGGGGACCTGCCGGTGCCTGAGCTCGGCGACAGAACCCCCCTTGAGGCCGCGGACAAACCGGCCATGGACCGTCTTGCCAGGCAGGGTGAACTGCTGCTGGTCAGGACCGTGCCGGAAGGCTTTCCGCCGGGCAGCGACGTGGCCAACCTTTCTCTCCTCGGCTTTGCCCCTGAGAAGTATTACACCGGTCGGGCCCCGCTTGAGGCGGCCAGCATGGGGATCACCATAGGCCCGGACGAAATCGCCTTTCGCTGCAACCTGGTCACTGTGGACAGGCGGGATGACGGCAGGATCCTCATGCGTGATTACAGCGCCGGCCATATCAGCACCGGCGAGGCGGCTGAACTCATCACCGCTGTGCAGGACAGGTGCGGCAACGAGCATATCCAGTTTTATCCCGGCATCAGTTACCGCCACCTGATGATCCACAAGAACGGCTCTCTCCCCCTGAAAACAGTACCACCCCATGATTACCTGGACCAGGATGTTTCCCGGAACTACCATGACTACCTGGACATTGATGTCCTGAAAAAGGTCATGGAGGAGAGCGCCGAGGTCCTTGCCCGCCACCCGGTCAATGCCCGGCGGATCAAAAAAGGGCGGAAACCGGCAAACAGTATCTGGCTGTGGGGCGAGGGCAGACCGCTGCGACTGCGGAAATTCCAGGATTCCCACGGTGTTTCCGGCAGCCTGATTTCGGCGGTTGACCTGCTCAAGGGCATTGGAGTCAGCTGCGGCCTTGACATCATCAATGTTGAGGGGGCGACCGGGTATCTTGACACCAACTACGAAGGAAAGGCCGCAGCAGCGCTCAAAGCGCTTGAAACCCAGGATTTCGTCCTGGTGCATGTCGAAGCGCCTGATGAGGCGGGGCACCAGGGATTGATTATGGAGAAAAAACAGGCTATCGAGGACTTTGATGGCCGCATTGTCAGGCCCATTGTCGAAGAAATGGAGAAGCGCGGCGAACCATTCCGGATCGTGGTCACCATGGATCACTTTACCCCGGTCAGCCGCCGCACCCATGAGGACTGGCCTGTTCCCATGGTCCTGTACGATTCACGCGGGGTTGCGGAGCCATCCGGCCTGGCCTACACGGAAGCCAACGTTATCCAGGCGGTCAGCACAAGCGGTCTAATCATGGACAGCGGCCATAATTTTATCCGTCGATTCATCCATCAGGACTGACAGCCCATGAGCAGCAGCCTGACCATCACCATGCCTGAACCTGTTTTCAGGATCGACTACCGGGTCATCTACGGCGATACAGACGCCGGCGGCGTGGTGTATAACGCCAACTTCCTGCGCTACTTTGAAATCGGCCGCACCGAGATGATGCGCTTCTGCTCCCTGCCCTACAGCCTGATCGAGAAGCGGGGACTCATCCTGCCGGTTACGGAAACCTACCTGCGCTACAAGGCCCCGGCCCGGTATGATGACCTGATCACCATCCACACCTCCCTGGCCGAGATAAAAAAATATACCTCCCGCTTCAACTACCGGATCACCCGGAAAGAGGAAAACGGCAAAGAAACCCTGCTGGTCAAGGGATTCACCGCCCACGCCTGTGTCAGCCGGGAGGGAAAACTGACCCCTTTCCCCGAGGATTTGCGCCATACCATGCAGAAACTCCGCCGGGATTAATCCGCCCGCAGCATGTCCTGCTTGACTTTTTAAAATTTATCGTTATTATCTCTCACACAGTGACGCGGGGTGGAGCAGTCTGGTAGCTCGTCGGGCTCATAACCCGAAGGTCAGAGGTTCAAATCCTCTCCCCGCTACCAAGTTATTTCAGGGTTTCAGCCAAATTGGTTGAAACCCTTTTTTTGTGTTTGGTGTTACTTTTACTTTGGTACGTATTTGGTACGTAGACGGGATAGTGTCAAATCTTTACGGACTGTTGCCC
>JAJRVA010000033.1 GCA_024277485.1 Deltaproteobacteria bacterium
CGGGTTAGATGCCCAGGTATGCCTTCTGAATATCCTGGTTGTGGAGAAGAGCTTCGCTTGTATCATGGATTGTAATCCTGCCGTTTTCCAGCACGTAGCCGCGGTCCGCGACTTTGAGGGCCAGGTTGGCATTCTGTTCGACAAGACAAATAGTTGTATTCTGTTCCTTGTTGATACGACGGATTATATCAAAAATCTGCCGGGTAACAAGAGGGGCAAGCCCCATGGACGGTTCATCCAGCAGGAGGAGCTGCGGCCTGGCCATGAGGGCCCGCGAGATAGCCAGCATCTGCTGTTCCCCACCGGACAGGTAGCCGCCCGGCTGATGGCGCCTTTCCCCAAGGATGGGGAAAAGGGTGTAGATATACTCAAAGTCCGCCTTGATCCCGTCCCTGTCGCGGCGCAGGAAACAGCCCATGTCAAGATTCTCGCTGACAGTAAGGTCAGGAAAGATGTGGCGCCCCTCCGGGACCTGGCTCAACCCTGCTGCCACTATCTTTTCCGGGGGCATGCCGTGGATAGGCTGCCCCTTGAACAGGATGCTCCCCCGGCGCGGAGGAACAATACCGCTGATGGACATGAGGGTTGTTGACTTGCCTGCCCCGTTTGCCCCGATGAGGGCGATGATTTCCCCCTCTTCAACATGCATGTCGATGTCGTGCAGGACCTGGATGTTACCATAACAGGCGCTGACTGCTGCAAGCTCAAGCATCGGCATGGGACAGGTCCTCGCCAAGGTAGGCCTTGATCACATCCGGGTTGTTGCGCACCTCGTAGGGAGAGCCCTCGGCGATCTTTTTTCCGTAATCCATGACAAAGATATGATTTGACAGGCTCATGACCAGTTTCATGTCGTGTTCGATGAGCAGGACCGTCAGGCCCTCCTCGTCCCTGATCCGGCAGATAAGGTCATCAAGTTCCCTGGTTTCACGGGGGTTCATGCCTGCGGCCGGTTCATCCAGCAGGAGAATGAAGGGGTCTGTTGCCAGGGCCCGGGCAATTTCAAGACGCCTCTGGGCCCCATACGGCAGGTTGCCGGCAAATTCATTCACCACCCTGGCAAGACCTATTTTTTTAATGATAGCATAACTTCTGTCAACTATCTCCTGCTCCTCTTTCCTGGTGCGCGGGTCCCGGAAAATCGCGCCTAAGATTCGCGCCCTGGTGCGGCAATGACGGCCAATCATCACATTTTCAAGGACAGTCATGTTGGGGAAGAGCCGTATATTCTGAAAGGTACGGGCCAGGCCCTGTTCGGTCACCTTGTTTGGCTTCAGCCCGTTGAGGCGGCGTGTTTTTTTTCCTGGAGGGGAGACAAGAAGGTTCCCTGAGGTGGGCCTGTATATACCGGTGAGACAGTTGAAAAATGTGGTCTTGCCGGCGCCGTTCGGCCCGATAAGGGCGGCAATCTCACCCTGCCTGACCTGCAGGTCAAGATGATCCAGGGCCTTGATGCCCCCAAAGTCCATGGTCAGGTTGGATATTTCAAGGATTGGACGCTTCGGGACCGTTGAATCCTGGCCCTGGAGACATGCTGTTTCACGCATTGTCCGTCTCCTCCCTGAAGGTGTATGTCCTGTGGACGGTACTGATAATGCCCTGGGGACGGAAAATCATCATGAGGACCAGGACAGCGCCGAAGACGAGCATGCGGTAGTCGGCAAAGGCACGCAGGTACTCGGGCAGCAGGATAAGCACAAAAGCGCCGAGGATCACCCCGATAATCGATCCCATCCCTCCCAGGACAACGATGCAGAGGATAATGGCCGACTCGAGAAAAGTGAAGCTGGCCGGGTTGACAAAGGTGGTCTTGGCGGCAAAGATGACCCCCACCATGCCGGCCCAGGTCGCGCCCAGGGCAAAGGCGGCCAGCTTTGTCTTTGTTTTATCTATACCCATGGCCTGGCAGGCGATCTCATCTTCGCGCAGGGCGAACCAGGCCCGGCCGATGCGGGACCGCTGGAGGCGGTTGACGACAAAGATGGTAAACAGGACAAGACCGATCATGAGAAAGTAAAGATAGGTAATGGCAAAGTCAAGCGACATGTCCATGCCGAACAGACCCGGCCTGGGGATATTGGAAATGCCGCTTGGCCCCCTGGAGAATTCATTCCAGTTTTCAAGTATCAGGCGGATTATTTCGCCAAAGCCAAGGGTAACAATTGCCAGGTAATCTCCCCGGAGGCGCAGAACGGGAAAGCCCAGGAGAACACCGAAAGAGGCGGCCAGGAGCGCGCCGATGGGCAGGGCGGTCCAGAAACCGATACCGAAGTGGAGGTGAAGCAGGGCGTAACAGTATGCGCCTACCGCGTAGAAGGCAACATAGCCCAGGTCAAGCAGGCCTGCCACCCCGACGACTATGTTCAGGCCCAGGCCGAGCATCACGTACATGAGTGCCGTAATCATGATGTTGGTCTGGTAGGTGGAGAAGACAAACGGGAAAACAAGGGCGCAGACAGCGATTATGCCGAGGAGGGGAAAATAGATCTTCGGGTCATTGAAGAGCCTGCGGGTCCATTCTGTTATCTTCAGCCTGCTTTGAACCGGGTCCGGGCGTGCCTGCCTGTGGCGTGAAAATATTCTGCCTGCCAGGTAGAGAACAAAGCTTGCCCCACCGATATACATCATGTTGTGCCAGCGCCAGGCGATTACCCTGTCAATCGGGTTGACCTTGATGACAAGAAGCGGAAAGGTGAGAAAGACAAACCACAGGGCCACCAGCAAGGCGTTTCGTATGTCTTTAAGCGAGACCATGGAACTGCCTGGAAATCATCCTCCTTTAAACTTTTTCCGTTGTTGCCTTGCCCAGGAGCCCGGACGGCCTGAATATCAGGATCAGGACCAGCAGGGTAAAGGCGAAAACATCTTCATAGTCGCTGGAAACGTAGCCGGTGGCAAAACTTTCCGTCAAACCGAGGATAAGACTGCCAAGCACTGCGCCGGGGATTGAGCCGATCCCGCCAAGAACGGCGGCCGTGAAAGCCTTGATTCCGGCGATAAAACCGATAAAAAAATTAATCTGTCCGATATGCGATGCTATCAGGAGTCCGCCGATGGCAGCAAGGCCTGAGCCTATGATAAAAGTTACGGAGATAACACGGTTCACATTGATGCCGACGAGCATGGCCATTTTTCTGTCCTGGGCAGTGGCCCGCATGGCCTTCCCTGTCCTGGTGTATCTGATGAACAGGGTGAGCAGGATCATGATGAACGTAGTTGAGACGAGAATTACGAGGTCTGATGAGCCGATAACCCCGGCGTATTTTTCCATGAACGGAAAATCGGGAACAAGCGTCGGAAAAGGAAGAAAATCCGGTGTCTGGGCCAGCAGGACATAATTCTGCAGAAATATCGACATACCGATGGCGGAAATCAGTGGAGAAAGACGGGGTGCCTGGCGCAGCGGCTTGTAGGCAAGTTTCTCCACGGTAAACCCATAAG
>JAJRVA010000034.1 GCA_024277485.1 Deltaproteobacteria bacterium
AACGACAACTTGAGATAAATCCACAGTAATTTTCGCATGTTATTTCCAGCTTGATAAAACTGTATCACATCTACGGGAAAATGTTCAGGTTGAAAAACAAGTGGTTGGAATTGTGTTAAGAACTGGGCAGCATTAAATCATCCTGGCCTGTAACCTCTCTCACTTGCACAACAATCCATGGGAGAGTCCAGGAACCGGCTGTTCAGGTTTTGCACGGTAAAAGCGGGGACATCCTGTTTTTTCAAATTCCGCAAATGCCGGGGATGATACTTGTTTCACGGTTTGACGGAAAAATCAACCGGCTGTTCCGCCCCGGCCGACCGACTGCCTGATGACGGAGCTCAGCTCCTTCATGTCAAAGGGTTTGACGATTGCCGCCTCAAAACCGTATTTTCTGTAGTCTGCAAGAATGGGGTCGTTGGAATACCCGCTGGACACGATAACTCTTGCATCCGGGTCTATCCCGTGAAGTTCCTGTACCGCCTCCTGCCCGCCCATGCCTCCGGGTATGGTCAGGTCCATGATGACCACATCAAACGGCCGGCCGGCTTCAAAGGCGTTCCGGTACAGCTCGATGGCCTGGTGCCCGTCTTCCGCATGAGCGACCTGGTGGCCCATGAATTCGAGCATATTGCCGGATACCCGGCGCACCATTTCGTCATCATCCATGAGTAAAATTTTCATGCCGCTCTGCTCATGCACCAGGTCATCATCCCCGTGACGCTCCGCTGCCAGGTTTTCTTCGGGAACAGCAGGCAGGTAGATATAAAAAATGGTCCCCTTGCCGGGTTGCGACCAGGCGCTGATATGGCCGTTATGTTTCTCAATGATGGAGTGTGAAATGGCAAGGCCCAGGCCGCTTCCCTCGCTTTTCGTTGTAAAATAGGGGTCGAATATTTTTTCGAGAAGAGCATCCTGGATTCCTATGCCCGTGTCTGCAATCGCGATCCTGATGAATTTCTTCTCCGGATCCAGCGGCGCAAGTTCACGGGAGGAATCAGACACATTTGAGCAGGAAACATTGATTGTCCCACCCTCGGGCATTGCATGCTGGCTGTTGAGGATGATGTTCTGAATGACCTGGCTTATCTGGCCCTTGTCTATATCGACCAGCCATAAATCATCAGCAAAGTCAAAGATGCATTTTGTTTTGGCGCCATGGAGCACGAACCGGGCCGAGTCTTCAATTACTTCGGCGATTGAAGACAGCTCTTTTACCGGATTTCCCCCCTTGGCAAATGTCAGAAGCTGGTTTGTCAGCTCCTTCGCCCTGAGGGATGCCTTGACGGCATCATCAAGGATCGGAGCGGCCTCGTGCTGCGTGTCCAGCATCTGTGTCGCCAGGTTCAGGTTGCCCAGGATGGCCACCAGGATGTTGTTGAAATCATGCGCTATCCCGCCTGCCAGAAGGCCGACTGATTCAAGCTTCCTTACCTTGAGCAGTTCCTGTTCCGTCCGGACTTCATGGGTCACGTCACGGAACACGATGACCAGTCCCCGGGGCTGGCTGTCCTCATCCCGTATGGGGGCCGCGCTGTCGGCAATCAGTCTTTCAGTCCCATCACGGGTTGTGAGCATTGTATTGGGCGGCAGGGTAATGGTTTCTCCCCGGGCCAGGGCAGATTCAAGAAGACCGCAGAGAGGGGCGCCTGTTTTTTTGTCCGTAATCCTGAAGACGTCACTTAGGGGACGGCTGACAGCATCAGCCTGCTCCCAGCCGGTCAGTTCTTCAGCAACCCTGTTGACAAAAATAATTTTTCCCTCAAGGTTGATGGTGATAACGCCGTCGGCAATACAGCGCAGCGTCACTGCGAGGCGCTCCTTTTCTTCTGCCAGGACCAGCTCTGCCTGCCGGCGACTGGTTACGTCACGAACAACTTCAATGCCGGCGACAATCTTTCCGGTGGAATCCCGGAGCGGTGAGGTGGTAATTTCAAAAAATTTTGTGCCGTCCGGTGAGGGAACACTCCTGGCGGTATGATGGATGCCTCCGTCCTTGAACGATTTTTCTACAGGACAGCCTTCGCAGACGGCTTCTTTTTTTTCATACCCCGCATAGCAGCACTCACCCTTATGGTCTCCCACCATTTCCCTGTGAATAGAGTTCTGGTACAGAACCTTGAAGTCAGTATCCTGGATAGTTATACCGTCTCCAATCGCCGCGATAATGGCCTTGTTTTTCTCCCTTTCATCCTCGGCGGCATTCAGGGCTTCACGGATAGCGGTTTCCGCCTTTCTGCGCTCCACGTTCTCTTCGCGCAATTTTTCAATGGTGCTGCTCAGCTTATCTGCCATTGAGTTGAAAACTCCGGCCAGGTCGCCGACTTCATCTTTCCGCTCAATAGCGACACGTTGATCCAGTTTCCCGTTTTCAAGGGCCTTGGCCGACGCTGAAAGCTTTCTTATCGGCCCGGCAACCCAGTTAGACATCCAGGCGCCAAGCACAACGGCGACAACAACGGCAAGGCACATCAGCAGTATGGAAATATTCCTGCTGGTGTTGATATGTGACATGAAATCAGCTTCCGGCAGAACGATCACGGTGAGGAAATTGAGGTCATGCCTGCTGTAGGGGGATATCTGCAGGAAATATTTTGTGTCCTTGATTGTAACGGCAAGAAGTTGACGCTGTTCAATGTCGGCCAGGTTTATGCCCTCTTTTGACAGATACCGGGCAGCTGCTGAGATCAGGGGGCTTTTGCTTTCTGCTGCCTGTATCCTTCTCACACTTTTTTCAGCTTTATCCAGGACAATAAATGGTGTTTCTTCATGCGATGTCGCCACAATGCTCCAGTCTCTTTCGATAATAAAAGCCTGGCCGGTCTTTCCTATCCTGAGGCTCCGGAGGAAGTCACTTAAGTTTGAAAGGGATACATCGGTGAGAAAGATTCCCTTGAATGTGCCCTGGTTATCATAAAATGGGGCTGTTGCCGTCAGGTCAAGCCGGACACCTGTTACGGAAGGGTTTATTTCCGTCCAGATGGGTTTGCCGGCTGCCACTGCGTTTTTGAACCACCCCCTCCGCCTGGCATCGTAATTCTCTTTTTCCGCCAGGATGGTATCTGAAATGTCACCGTCTGCGGTGGGTGCGTACCTGCGGATACTGCCTCCAGTCAGCTCCCGGTCGGCAATGACGATATAGTTTTCCGGTTCGTTGGCCCCGGCAAAGGAGCCGTCACTGCCTGCATACCCGATCGTTCCAAGGCCCCTGAAAATACGTCCCTGCTCCCAGAAATAATGGAACAGCTTTCTGCTATCGTTGACATCAAGGAGGTCCTTACGGGCCAGTTCAACATTTGTCTGGTTGATTGACCGGGCCGTTTCCAGGTAACTGTCAAGGTGCTGCTCAACCCGGGACATGATTTCCGAACAGAGCTGACCGGCCATGTCATCGACGGTATCCATGCTCTGGAGGCGGTAAACATAGCCGGTAAGCCCGACAGACATGAGAAGGGGAACGACGAACAGCAGGAGAAGCATGCTGCGCAATGAGGTAATGCGGCGGCGGTTTCCCGGCATTGGTTTTTTCCTTTCAGGTGAACGCAAAAGAGTTTCAGTCAAGCGGGTCTTCTCTTTATATTACGATTCCGAAATACTTTTTACAAGAAAAATACGAAGTTTCGCCTCTCTCCATTTGATTGTTCTATTTTAAAATTATAATGAAGGGGATCGTTACCTGGCGTGTGGAGCTCTGTATTATGACCTGTTCCTGTCCCCGGCCTGTTGTATGCCAAGGAAATAACGATGCGGGCCCGGGGTGCCGTACGGCACAAACGCGATTCGGTCGCCGGGCCGGATGACATGGTCAAGGGGGTAGGTGAGGTGGTTGCAGAATACAGCCTCGATTTTATCCGGGGGTAACTGCAGTTGCCGGGCGATTGCCCGGGCTGTTTTTCCTTCAGGCGGCAGCTGCATTTCAACCGTTACCGGCAGCTCCTGTTTTTTCCGTAAGGTATGAAGCAGGCCGAACATGCGGATAATGACCGGTTTGCCGGCATCCATAGTGACTGTCCTTCCCGGTTACATCTCTTCCAGCGGAAGGGAGTTTATTTCCATGTGATAGAGGTCAACGACAAGGTACCTGTTTTGCAGGGAATCTCCTGTTTGAAGCAGGATCTTCACGATTTCAGCCACTTCCAGGCTGGCGACGACTGCCGGGGTAAATGATGGATTGCCAAGACCGGCTTCAATTCCCTGCTGTTCTCTTTTACCGGCATAAATCTGCTCAAGGGTTGTCTCGCCTGGAAACTGGACAGCCAGATGCCCGAACCAGCCTGCGATGGCTCCGTGTACAAGCGGTATCCCCAGTCGGGAACACGTTGCAGCCAGGCTCAACCGGACGGCAATAGAATCAAGGGCATCCGCTGCCACATGCACGTCCCGTAAAATCGCGGATCCGTTTTGGCTGCTGAAGGCTTCGGCAACCTGGTACAGCGTGACTGCGGGATTGATTGCGGCGACCCTCTGTGCGGCAGCCGCCACCTTTTTTTCTCCAAGCAGGTCCGGCGTGGAGAAGAGCTGCCGGTTCAGGTTATGTTCTTCAAATACATCAGGATCCACAGCGATAATATGGCCGATACCCAGGCGGGCCAGCTCTTCAATTATATATCCGCCAAGGCCGCCGCAGCCGAAGACGGCCACCCTGCTCCTGCACAGGGCAAGCTGCTGACTGATGGAGATCATCCGCCGGTTTCTCTGGTACCGGGCCGGGAGTATTTCATGCGAGAGGGAGATTTCCTCCACCCGGGACAGGCTGAGGGAAAAGCGCCGGGCGGCCTCTTTCTGGGCGGTAAACGGCAGAAGACCGTCTCCTGCCTGTTCGGTCAGAAATGACAGGATCTCCTGCACATCAGCCTCCGCCCACCAGCGGAAAAAGAGAAAGAGAGTCGCCTTCGGCAAGCGCCTGGTCACGTCGGGCGCCCCGGCCATTGATAAATATAATGCCAACTTCCGGTTCAGGTATGCCCAGGTCAGTGACGATATCCCTTACCCTAACGGGACCAGGATACTCCCGGGTTTCCTCCTTGAATCGATTTATCCGGAAGTTGGCAAAAAGTTTGACCGTGATCTGCACGCTGAAAACCTAAAAATTCCAGAACTCGTCAATTTCCTCATCCGTGAAGTCCCAGACAACATTATGCGGCGGCAGCGGTTCCCGGGAGAAAAATTCGGGCAGCCGGTCGTCCTTGCTGGTGAATCCGGCCGCCAGGTTGAATTCATGCTCCGTACGCAGGATGTTCTTGCCCAGTTCGGTGATATCATCACCAGTCAGGCTGATGCCGAAACGGCCGTTGAGCATGTCAACGATGGCATTGAACGCCTCGGGAATATCCAGCACCGGGAAGGCGACAAAGATGCAGAGTCCGGCAGAATCAATGGCAGCAGTGGCAATCTGCAGGTTCCTGGATAGTTCCACCTGCCCTTCCTTTTTCAGGGGATCAATATCGCCGCCGACCTTGAGGATATTGGTGGCAACCGCGTAGCCGGCAGTGTGGTCGGCCCCCATGGGGGTGGTGCAGTAGGTGATTCCCTGTCCCTTGACTGCGCGGGGATCATAGGCCGGTATGGCCTGGTTCTTGACCACCGGCACCCTGGTTACGCCGTATGCCTTGCCGACGGCCCCGGCTCCGCCACCCATAAGGCGGCCGAGAGGGGTGCCCCGGCCGATGTCCTCCCTGATTATCCTGACAATGCCTTCACCGTCGCCAAAGGGCAGCAGCCCTCCTTCCATGGCCACACCGAAAGCAACAGAGGTCTCAATGGTGTCGATGCCGATATCGTCCATCAGGTGGTCCGCCTCGGCGATGAGATCAAGGTTGTCGACACAGCAGTCAGCGCCCATGGCCCATATCGACTCATATTCAAATCCGGAAGTCTTGTATTTGCCGCCGGCATCATTGTAGACCTGTGAGCATTGAATCACGCACCCGGCATGGCAGCCATGCCGCGTCTTGCCGCCCCGTTTTTCAATGGTGTCATGCAGTGTTTCGCCGGAGATGGAATCATGGCCTTCGAACTGGCCGGTGGTGAAGTTCCTGGTGGGCAGGGCGCCGGCCTCGTTGATGACGTTGACAAGAACGGCTGTTCCATAGGTGGGCAGTCCCTGGCCGCTGACCGGATGGTCAATCAGGGCCCTGGCAAAGACCTGTGCCGCGGCCTTGAATTTTTCCGGATCAGCAATGGGCACAGTCGCTTCCTTTGGAACATTTATGGCAATGCATTTCACCTTTTTGGAGCCCATGACGGCGCCAAGGCCGCCGCGTCCGGCGCTGCGGAGTTTACCGTCCGGGTCCTTGACGGATATGTTGGCGATGGGCATCATCATCTCACCGGCCGTGCCGATGGAAATAACGCCTGTCTTTTCACCGAATTTCTCCATCAGGGCATCAACGACCGCAAAGTTTCCCTTGCCGGCAAGAACAGGCTCCTCCTGTATTGCAACACCGTCCGCGGTGAGATGCAGACTGTAAAAGTTATCATCGGTCGGCTGACCTTCTATAATCAGGGCCTTGACCCCGAGTTTCGCGAAGAGCTGGGAGGCTGTCCCGCCCACGTTGCATTCCTTGATGGTGCCGGACAGCGGACTTTTAGCGCCCACGCTGAGGCGTCCCGAGTTTGCGGCAATGGTGCCGCTCAACAGCCCGGGCGCGAAGACAAGCTTGTTGTCCGGCCCCAGCGGATGACAGGTCGGGACAACCTCCCGGGCAACAATTGTCGAGGTCAGCCCGCGGCCGCCAAGACCTGCCCAGTCTTCAGGAACATCCTCAACCTTTGTGGTCAGGTCGGTCATGTTGACGCGATATATTTTGTCTGCCATTGTTTTCCCTCCCCGGTTTGTATGAGTTTATTCTCAATTATCTCATTTCGTTCATCATAAAACAAATAGAAAATGGAAAAGACATCATGGATGTGAATATCCTCCCGGTGTGGAGAGCGGCAGGGCTTTCTCCCAGTTTCTCGCCTCGCCTGCCGATGTGATATAAACCGCTGCGCGGTCGGGAAGGGGGCACTTGTTTTCGCAGATGCCGCAGCCGATACAGAGTTTGTCCACGATGTGCGGCTGCCTGACCTCGACCGGCTCACCCCGGTCATTTATGACCATTGCCTTGTTGAATTTTATGGCCTTGTCCGGCGTCGGGCAGTGTTCTTCACAGACAATGCAGGGGATCCCCTTGGCATGGGGCAGACAGCGGTTTTTGTCAAAAAACGCGTGGCCGATTTTAAGGGTATGTTTTTCCGGCTGTTCAAGTTCCCTGATTGCTCCGGTGGGGCATACCTGGCCGCACAGGGTGCAGTTGAACTCGCAGTAACCGATCCTGGCCACCAGGTTGGGTGAAAACATGCCTTCGATTCCAGCCTCAAGAAAAGCCGGGTGCAGGGCGTTGCCGATACAGACCTTCATGCATTCCCCGCAGCGGACGCAGCGGCTTAAGAATTCCGGTTCGTCAAGGGCGCCGGGCGGCCTGACCAGGAACGGATCCGGCACCCTGGCAATGCTCCTGGCGCTGGAGAAAAAGGGAAGGAGCATGCCGCCGGCAATGGAGCTTACCAGAGCGCGCCGCGACAGCGAAACAGGGACCGACCGGGTGAGAGGCCTGGCAAATGTAAATGTTATGATCTTCCGTGGACATTTATCGAGACAGTCCATGCAGAGGGTGCAGTTTTCCATGGATATGCACCGGTCTTCATCTATTGCTCCCATGCGGCAGACCGAGCGGCAGGTCCTGCATTTTCTGCATGCAGCGCTGCCGCCGTGCCCGTGAAAAAGACCTGTCCGTGCGGTCAGCCCTAACATGGCGCCAAGCGGGCAGATGTTGCGGCAGAAGAACCTCCGCTGCACGAGTTCAAGCAGAAAGACACCGACCAGGATGGCGCCTGACAGGAGAGACATGGAAAAATACCTGTGGCCGGGGGGAAGGATGGTTGCCCGCAGGGCGGTATACAAGGGTTCGGTAACTGCATTGACGAAACCGGGAGCATCCTGGTAGGTCCAGGTGAAAAATGTGGTCAGGGTCTGGTCAAGGGCGGGGTGGGCGGAAACGGCAAGGCCCCGCACAAGGATGGAAAACGGATCAACGTGTCCCCCGAGGGGCAGGCCGAAGACAGCACATGTCAGGACCAGGGCCAGAATGACATGCGGCAGCCACGGATACCGGGTATCTATATGTTTCTGCCGGGGCTTGAGCAGCGGATGCGCCAGGTCGATGAGCGCGCCCATGGGGCATGCCCAGCCGCAGAAAAAACGCCCCAGGACAAATGTCAATGCAATGACCACAAGGGCTGGCAGCATCAGGGCCACAACGGTTTTCACGGCCAATATCACGCAGGCGGCAAGAAAGGGATCGATCCGAAAGAGGATATTGACCGCGTATTCGAGCCGGTCTGAGCCGGTGTAGTCGGTCTTGATAAAAAGAAAGAAAAAGAGCAGCAGGAAGAGTGTCTGGCTCAACCGTCGGAGGTACAGCGGCAGGTGGTGTGATTTTTTTCCCGTCATGATGGAAAGTGGCTTTGCCGGGATGGTGTCAGATCGTTAAAGAGCGGATGGTCATCCGCTCCAGGTCCATCTCGCCGAGCCCCAGCCTGTACGCAGCCACGGTGGAGTCGATCTTGCCGGGCGGCAGGCCGAAAAGCGTGGTCGCGTAGGCGTCCGCCGCCACCGGATCGGTTGAAGCAAGCAGGGTGTCCATGACCTTCACGTCATCCAGGTTGCCGCCCTGAGGACCGTTGTCCAGCAGTATCCTGGTCGCATCGATAACTGTCAGTTTCGGCTGCACCACGGTTGCAAGATCAGCCAGCTTCCGGCCCAGGTCAAAATGCATCATACCCCTGTTGCCGCCGATGACGCCCATGGAGTTTTTCAGGCCCAGGGTCAGCCGGCTCAGGCCATGGTGCTTGGCAATGGGGACATTGATGTAACAGTCGGCCTCCAGGGCATCCCGGTAGATTCGTATTCTTGTCAATGCCTTGCCCCGCTTGATCTCGACAGGGACGAACTTGCGATCATCAATATGCTCAATGCGCACCTTTGTGTTCCGCAGTGATTTCAGCGCATCCTCAATGCCGCTGTTTTTGTAGCAGCGCCGCTTTTCATTGCAGGTCCGGTCAAACACCTGCACCCGGGATGCACCCGCTTCCAGGGCGTGTTCCGCCAGGGTCCTGACAACAATCGGGTTGGTATTGGCCGCATACTGTTCAGCCCTGTCCCAGCCGATATTGGGTTTGATGACCACCCGGTCACCGGGCCGGACAAAAGTACCCATTCCGCCGAGCGGGGCAAGGATCTTCTCCACCAGTCCGGCATGGTCGGTTCCCTTTGCAACGGCAAGAACCGGAGGAGCAGGTTCCCCGAAGACCTCAGGCACTGTCAGGCGGGGAATGGAGACCGTCAGGCCTGCCGACCAGAGCAGCACATCCCTGATAAACTCGCGTCTGTTCATATCGTCCTCCCGATAGAAGAATATAGTCCCGGTCCTGTCATGACTGTTTCAGGTGTGTCGCAAGCCTACTGAAATCATGCCCGGTGGGATTCTGGAAAATCCGCAGGCCAAAGGTCGGCAGCGAAGCTAACAGGTGATCAAAAATATCCGCCTGGATGGACTCGTAACTGGCCCAGGCCTGGTCATTGCTGAACACGTAAATTTCAACGGGCAGGCCGTTCCCGCCAGGCGGGAGGTGGCGGACCAGGAAGGTCATGTCCCGGTGAATTTTCGGATGGTTTTTCAGGTAGGCAAGTATATAGGCCCGGAAGATGCCGACATTGGTCTGTCTCCGCCCGTTGATGAGGAGGGAGGTGTCGACCTCATGTTCCCTGTTATGCTTTTCAATCTCCTCCTGCCTGGCCTTTACATATCCGCCGAGCAGGCTGATCCGGGAAAATTTTTCCAGTTCTTCGTCCGTAACAAAACGGATTGAGTTCATATCGATGTTGATGGCCCGTTTGATCCGCCGGCCGCCTGATTCGGCCATGCCGCGCCAGTTTTTGAACGAGTTGGCCACCAGGGCATAGGTGGGGATGGTGGTGATGGTCTTGTCCCAGTTCCGGACCTTGACGCAGTGAATGGAGATGTCGGTCACATCACCGTCAGCCCCGTAGGAGGGCATCTCTATCCAGTCTCCCAGCCGGACCATGTCCGTTCCGGTGAGCTGTACCGAGGCGACAAAGCCCAGGATGGAGTCCTTGAAGACCAGCATGGTCACCGCGGTGAGACCGCCCAGCACGCTGAGCAGGCCCCAGGGCGACCGGTTGGTCAGGATGGCCAGGATGAAGATGCCTCCCATGATCAGGGAGATGATCCTGGCCGCATCGATATAACTCCTGATGGGTGGACGATGGCGCCGGTTTACGGTCATGTAGATTTCATTGATGGCATTGAGGAGCGCCAGAATGCAGCGTACCGTGACAATGACAAACCCGGTCAGGATGAGCCGGCGGGTAAAGGCTGTTACCGGTTTGTCCGGCAACATGACCAGGTCAAGGGCCAGGTAGAAGATCACCAAGGGAACAAACCAGGACAAACGGTCAAAGAGATGGTTGTGGACAAGGGCGTCGTCCCAGGTGTACCTGTTTTTCCTGATAAAGCTGGTCACGGCCCTGAAGAGGATGTTGCGCACAATCCAGGTGACAGCGACAGCGACGGCCAGGACGGCCAGGAACATCAGGATGGTGGTTGCAAGAGCGGCGCTTCTGTCCTGCAGGCCGACCCCGAGTAGAAAATTGTTGAGAATATTATACATGTTCCGCAGCCTCCCTGATCCACTGTTCTATCTGTGCCTGGGCGGGGGGCTTGCCGCCGCTCTTCAGCTGACCGTTGATCATCAGGGCCGGGGTCATGAGAATGCCCCGGCGGCCGATCTCATCCGGGTCATGGATCTGCTCGATGTCCGCGGCAAGCGCCATACTGCTCAGGATCTCGATAACCTGGGCCTGGATTTTGTTGCAGCTGACGCAGCCGGTCCCGAAAATCCGGATGACCAGTGCGCCGGGGGCGGCATCATCTCTGTGCATGTGCTGCCGGTATGCCCTGCGGAGAGCCTTCCGGTAGCTGTCCTCGGCGCCGGCAGGGATATAATTTTTACTGCTGACTGCGGCAAAGAGAAATGCAACTGCCTCGTCTTCCGGCAGGTTTTCAGAAGCCGCCTTGTTGAGGGCGACATCAAGGCCCACAAGGCCGATGTCTGCTGTCCCGATACGGATTGTCCTGGTCGTTGCCGCGTCCATACGAAAACCAAGTAATCGTGTAATAATAGATGTGCGTCTGCCATGCAGCCTGATACGGTACCTGACAGTTGGTTGTCGCAACTTTTTCCGGTACCGGCTATTCTATGGTAGAGGATTTTCTGGAAAAAGGGAAGAGTCCGTTGGTATAGTGGAAACTGAATCTGTACAATCGTGCCAAAAGACAAAGAACTGTATGGTTGAAGTGAAAAAAACACTGCCGGCGGCGCAGGTTGCTGATCTGCTGGGTGAGCGTCTCCTGCAGAAACTGGCCGGGATATACAACCAGTTGAAGGGACCGCTGTACCTGACCGGCGGCACGGTCAGGGACCTGATCATGGGCCGGAAGCCGGCTGATATTGACCTGACCGTGGCCAGGGATGCCATGCTGTGGGCCACAGAGCTGGCCCGCTGTACCGGCGGGACATATGTTCCGCTGGGCAGGGACGAAGACGCTGCCCGGGTTGTCTGGCAGGGCAGGGATATTGATTTTTCCTCGTTCAGGGAGGGTGCGGAGACCATCAGGCAAGAGCTGACCAGGCGCGATATCACCATCAACAGCATGGCGGTTTCCCTGCAGGAGATGATAAAGGGCGGCAGCGCTCAGCCGCCGGACGAGCTGGATATAGTTGATCCAACCGGGGGGGCAGTCGACATGGCACATGGCTGCATCCGGGTTACGGCACCCTCTTCTTTTCAGAGTGACCCCCTGCGTATGCTGAGGGTTTTCCGGTTCGCGGCAACCCTTGACTTTGCAATTGAAAACAAGACCCTGGCGATGGTATCGCGCCGGAAAGAGTGGATTGTACGTCCTGCTGCCGAGCGGACTGCCTATGAGCTTGACCTGATCATGGGTTCTGACAGAGCCCATGCCGTATTTCAGGACCTTGCCGCAACCGGGCTGCTGTTTGAGATTTTCCCTGAGCTGCAGTCAGGAGTGGGCATGGAGCAGCCTTCAAGTCATCACCTTGATGTCTTTGATCACTGCCTTGCCACCTTGCGGAACATGGAGATGCTCCTGCAGGACCCGGCTTCTTTTTTCCCGGAGAACTTCGATGTCATGAAAACGTACATCGAGTCAGGGCGTCACCCTGTTCAATTGAAATGGGCCGCTCTTTTTCATGACCTGGGCAAACCGGAGACAATAGCCATTAACGAGGACAAGGGGGGGCGCATTACCTTTTACAGTCATGACCGGGCCGGTCTTGACCTGGTTGAGGACATAGCCCGGCGCCTGCACTGGCGCGGGGAAGACGCAAGGGCTGTGGCAGGGCTGGTCGGATATCATATGTGGCCCTTTCACCTGGGCAATGTTCAGCGCACGGGGGAACTCAGCCTGAAGGCCTGTCTCCGGGTCATTAAAACAGTGGGACCTGCCTTGCCGGGCCTGTTTCTCCTCAGCATGGCTGATGCCCTTGCAGGACAGGGCATCAACCGGCCGGACGAAATCGAACAGGAGGTGGCCGCCCTGTTTCACAGGCTTGAGCAGGTGCGGGCTGAGAATGTGGAGCCTGTCAGGTCCCGTCCTCCCCTGCTTACGGGCAGAGACCTGATAGAAGAGCTTGGCCTGGCGCCCGGGCCGATATTTAAGGAGATTCTCGCTCTGGTGGAGGGGGAGGACATGGAAAACAGTATCTCTTCCAGGGAAGAGGCCCTCGTTCTTGTCAGAAAATACCTGGAAAAAAACAGTTGAGAGGGAACGGGGATGCGAAAAGAAAAAGACTTTTATTTCGATAAGGCAAAAAAAGAAAAATATCCGGCCCGGTCCGTCTATAAACTTGAAGAGGTGCAGAAAAAGCACCGCATCCTGAAACCCGGCAAGAGGGTTCTGGACCTGGGCTGTCATCCGGGAAGCTGGAGTATATACGCGTCTCAGGTTCTCGGCAGCAGGGGGACTGTGGTTGGCATTGACCTTCAACAGACCGATCTGGCGCCCCAAAAAGGTCATGCTGAAATTCACTGGCTCTGTTATGATGTATACGCGGATGATATGATTGATCATCTGAAGAAAAAGTGGCATGGTTTTCATGTGGTGCTCAGTGATATGGCGCCGAGAACAACCGGCAGCCGGTACGCGGATCATCAGCAGTCCATGCGCCTAATCAGAAGGGCTCTGGACGTGGCCCGTGCCTTGCTGCATGAAAACGGAACGTTTTACTGCAAGGCCTTCCAGGGAGAGGATTTCCCCGAGGTCCTCCGTGAGTGCAGACCGCTTTTTCAGACCGTCAAGGTTGTCAAGCCTGACAGCTCGAGAAAGGAGAGTCGCGAAGTTTTTTTATTAGGCCGTGGCTTCAAAAAAAAGAAAAAACAGCATAAAGACTGAACCAGAGAAAATGTGAAGGAGTTGAAGAGTGTCCGGACATTCGAAATGGAGCACCATCAAGAGGAAAAAAGGCGCCGCTGACGCCAAGCGCGGCAAGATTTTCACCAAGCTGATCAAGGAAATCACCGTGGCCGCGAGAATGGGAGGCGGTGATCCAGATGCCAATCCGCGCCTGCGCACGGCCATTCTTTCGGCCAAGTCGCAGAACATGCCCAAGGACAACATTGCCCGGGCGATCAAGAAAGGAACCGGCGACCTTGGCGGGGCCAACTATGAAGAGATCCTCTATGAAGGCTATGGGCCGGGCGGGGTTGCAATACTCGTTGAGACCATGACCGATAACAAGAACAGAACCGTGGCCGATATCAGGCATTTTTTCAGCAAGAGCGGCGGCAACCTGGGAGAGTCCGGATGCGTGGGGTGGATGTTTGCCAAGAAGGGCATCATTGTGGTTGACAAGGAGGCTGTTTCGGAAGAGGAGCTGATGGATATGGCACTGGAGGCCGGGGCCGAGGATGTTGTTGAAGAGGACGTTACCTTCCAGGTTATAACTGCGCCGGAAGATTTCAACGAGGTCATGGGCAACCTGGAGAAGAGTGATCTCAAGTATGTGGAGGCCTCCTTGAGCATGGCGCCCCAGAATACAGTGGACGTTGCGGAGGAAAAGGTCGCCAGATCCCTGTTGAAACTGTTGGAAAACCTTGAGGACCACGATGACGTGCAGAAGGTGCACGCCAACTTTGATATTCCGGATGAACTCATGGAGTCCCTGTCGGAGTGACTGGCAGGAGCAGGATTCTCGGCATTGATCCCGGTTCGCAGGCGACCGGATACGGCATTATTGACCGGGCAGGTTCAGACCTGGGTTTTGTTGCCTGCGGTACTGTCCGGACCACGAGTGAAGACGATATCGGCAGCCGTCTGCTGCTGATTTACGAGGGGCTTCGCAGTGTTATTGAACGGTACGCACCTGACGTTGCCGCGGTTGAGGAGGTCTTTATGTCGCAGAATCCCCGTTCCGCTCTCAAGCTTGGGCATGCCCGGGGAGTGGCGGTCCTGGCGGCCATGAAGGGCGGCCTGAAGGTGCATGATTATTCGGCGCGGGCCGTCAAGCAGGCGGTGGCCGGTTACGGGCAGGCCGACAAGCACCAGGTGCAGCACATGGTAACCGCCCTGCTGGAGTTGTCTTCGACGCCGGGCAGTGATGCGGCCGATGCCCTTGCCGTGGCCATCTGTCATGCAAACCGGATGGCCATTCCGGCAACAGGATGAAGCCAGAGGATTCAGGAATATGATAGGGTCACTTTCCGGTATACTTCTCGTCAAACAGCCGAACCACATCATCGTGGATGTGGGCGGCGTCGGCTATGAGGTTCTCATATCCGGCCGCACCTATGACCGGCTGCCCGCAACGGGTGATGAGGTTTTCCTGTATATCTATACCAATGTGCGTGAGGATGCCATTACCCTGTACGGTTTCAGCACAGCGGAGGACAAGGAGCTGTTTCTTCTTTTGAATACCGTGTCCGGGGTAGGTCCGAAACTTGCTCTCGGCATTCTCTCGGGTATTTCCGCATCAGACCTGTGCGATGCCCTGAGCGTGAAGAACATGGCCCGCCTGACCGCACTGTCCGGCGTGGGAAAGAAAACCGCCGAGCGGTTATGTGTTGAGCTTGGGGACAAGGTCCGTCGGCTGTACACGGTTCCCGGCGCCGGAGAAAGCCGTGCCCCTGATGAATCAATGGTGGAGGGGAGCGCTGTTCAGGACGCCCTGTCCGCCCTTGTCAACCTTGGCTACCCGCAGAACACGGCATGGCAGGCCCTGCGAAAGGTACAGCAGTACCAGGCGGCGGGGGACATGAAGATCGAGGAACTGATTCGTGAAGCCCTGCGGGTTCTGGCATGACTGACGGGACAAAGCATATGGATTTTGAGGAAAATATATCCGGCCGACGACTGGTTTCAGGCGAGGAGAAGCCCGGCGAACTGAGCCCGGATATTGACCTGCGGCCGAAGAAGCTTGCGCAGTATATCGGCCAGGAGCAGCTGAAGAAGAGCCTGGAGATTTTCATCCAGGCGGCCCGCCAGCGGGGCGAACCCCTGGACCATGTCCTGTTCCACGGTTTTCCCGGCCTGGGAAAAACCACCCTGTCCTATATCATCGCCAATGAAATGGGGGCCGGCATCAAGGTGACATCCGGGCCTGTGATCGAGCGGCCCGGAGACCTGGCTGCTATCCTGACCAGCCTGCAGGCCGGGGATGTCCTGTTCATCGATGAAATTCACCGTCTCAATCACGTGGTGGAGGAGATTCTCTACCCGGCCATGGAAGATTTTCAGCTGGACCTGATCATCGGCCAGGGGCCCGGGGCGAGAAGCGTGAAGATGGACCTGCCCCGTTTCACCCTGGTCGGCGCCACCACGAGAACCGGCCTGTTGACGCCGCCGCTCAGGGACCGGTTCGGCGTGGTCCTCCGTCTTGATTTCTACAGTCCTGAAGAACTGGTCTCCATTATCAAGCGCTCGGCCGGTCTGCTGAACATCGGCATTGATGACGCAGGCGCCCTGGAGCTCGGCCGCCGTTCCCGGGGCACACCGCGAATCGCCAACCGGCTCTTACGGAGGGTCCGTGATTTTTCCGAGGTGGGCGGCCACCCGAAAATCAACCGTGATGTAGCAGACAAGGCCCTGAACTTGCTGTCCGTGGACCGGTTCGGCCTGGATGAAATGGATCAGCGTATCCTTCTTGCACTCATTGACAAGTTCCAGGGAGGCCCCATCGGCCTGGATACTCTTGCCACGGTGGTGTGTGAAGAGAAAAATACCCTGGAGGATGTCTATGAGCCTTTTCTTATCCAGTCAGGGTTCCTGGTGCGGACACCGCGGGGTCGCATGGCAACGGTTGCCGCCTACGAACATTTCGGCCGCTCTGTACACCAGGCAATTGCCAAGCAACCGGGTCTTTTTGAATAACCCGGGGGGAGGGAGATATGGCAGTGAAAAAAAAGACGGTCAGGGATATCCTGGAGATGAAGCAGCAGGGCATGAAAATCACCATGCTCACGGCCTATGACGCCTCCATGGCCCGTCTGCTTGATGAGAGTGATATTGATATTCTCCTGGTCGGGGATTCGCTGGGCATGGTGGTCCTGGGATATGACTCCACAGTTCCGGTGACCATGGCGGAGATGCTGCATCACGCCGGTGCGGTGAGCAGGGGAAGTTCCCGGGCCCTCGTGGTCGGAGATATGCCGTTTGGCTCGTACCAGGCAGGATTGACCGCTGCTGTTGACAACGGCATCCGTTTCATGAAAGAGGGTGGCTGCGACGCGGTGAAAATCGAGGGCGGCGAGGATATGTGCGATGTTGTCCGGGCCCTGACCCGGGCCGGGGTGCCGGTGATGGGCCACGTTGGGCTGACCCCGCAGACCGCCGGGCAGCTTGGTGGTTTCAAGGTGCAGGGCAGGGACCTGGAGTCGGCCCACAGGATGATTGCTGATGCCCGGGCCCTTGCCCAGGCCGGGGTCTTTTCCCTGGTGCTGGAATGTGTGCCCGGCGATCTTGCCGCGGTTGTGACTGGCGCGGTTGATGTCCCGACCATCGGCATCGGGGCCGGGCCCGAATGCGACGGCCAGGTGCTGGTCATCAATGACCTCCTTGGCCTGTTTGAGAAGTTTACCCCCGGGTTTGTGAAAAAGTACATCGACCTTGCCCCGCGTATCAGGGAGGCAGTGGCCCTGTACAGGGACGAGGTTGAAAACGGGATTTTCCCGGCCGGGGAACACACTTTCGGGTCGGAAGTGGATTTCAGCTCCCTGCGGGACGACTGAGACGAGGAAACCTGTGCAGATGAAAACCATTACAGCGTCAACCATTACCGAGGCGGTCAGGGACATGGCCGTCGCGGCAGCCCATGACCTGGAACCGGACATCCTGGACGCCCTTGTGGCGGCGCGGGACCGGGAGACCTCTCCGCTTGCGAAAAATGTGCTGGAAATACTGATGCTGAATGCCGACATAGCCAGCCGGGAGCAGATTCCGGCCTGCCAGGACACGGGCATCTGTTCGGTGTTTGTTACGCTCGGCCAGGACGTGCATATCGAGGGCAGCCTGGTGGACGCGGTCCAGGAAGGGGTCAGAGACGGCTATGACCAGGGGTACTTGCGCAAATCGGTCTGCGACGTGATCACCCGTCGGAACACGGGAACGAATATCCCGGCCGTGGTGCATGTGGAAATTGAGCCGGGCGATCGCTGCCTGATCCGTTTCCTGCCCAAGGGATGCGGCAGCGAGAACATGAGCGGCCTCAGGATGCTGCCCCCGTCAGCCGGAATTCCCGGGGCAGTGGACTATATCGTTGAAACCGTGGTCAAGGCGGGCCCCAATCCCTGCCCGCCCCTTGTGGTCGGGGTGGGAATCGGCGGGACCTTTGAGAAGGCGGCAATCATGGCAAAAAAGTCCCTGCTGCGGCCGTTGGGGGATCCAGCTGAACGGGAAGACGTGGCAGACCTTGAGCAGAAAATTTTAAAGCGGATTAACCGCGAAGGCAGGGGAGTGCATGGCCTTGGCGGATGCAATACCGCCCTGGCCGTCCATGTGGATACCTTTCCCACCCACATCGCAAGTCTGCCGGTTGCGGTGAATATTCAGTGCCATTCGCACCGGCATAAAGAGATATCGTTGTAACCCGAATTTTATTTTAAGGTTTTTTTTATGTCATTGCTGAGAGCGCCACTTGCTTTGTCGGATGATGTTAAGAGCGTTGTCCTTCCCTTTGCAGAAGGTGTCGTCGAGAGCCTGCGTGCCGGTGACATGGTGAGCCTGACCGGGACCATGTACACGGGCCGTGACCAGACCCACCGGAGACTGTGCGCCCTGCTTGATGAAGGGAAGGACCTGCCCGTCGACCTGTCCGGCCAGCTTCTCTATTACGTTGGTCCGAGCCCGGCAAGACCCGGAAAGGTAATTGGCGCTGCCGGCCCGACCACCAGCTACCGGATGGACGCCTATACTCCCCGCCTGCTCGAACTGGGCCTGAAGGCAACGCTCGGCAAGGGCGCCCGCTCCCTCCCGGTCCGCCAGGCCATGCAACAGCACGGCGCCATCTATCTGGCCGCATTCGGCGGGGCCGGGGCACTGCTGTCCCGGTGCATCAAGGCTGTGGAGTTGATCGCCTTTGAAGACGCCGGTCCCGAGGCCATGTTCCGCTTCGAGGTGGAAAAATTCCCTGCAGTGGTCATCAACGACGTCTCCGGCCGTGATTTCTACGAGGAGATTGCCTCCGGTTCGTCTTTGTGAAAACCGGGGCAGAATCAGATTCCTTCCGGTCTATTGGATGGCGGGAAGCTTCAGGGTCCAGAATGCTGAGCCGGTGGGTTTTGTGACACCAATCGTCGATCCACCCGGCTCTGTTGCCCGCCCTAAATCAAACAGCAGGGTATCATCCCAGTCTTCTGACACGGTATTTTCATCTTCCAGTCGCCAGGAGGTTCCAGTCCATACCCACAGGGTTGTGGTTTCCCTTACACTGGCCTGGTGATTGACTGTGCAGGTAGTTTGCGTACAGGTGCCCACCGGCATGAAGGTTATCGTTCCGTTTCGCCGTATCTTGATTTGACCGTTATCCTCAGTCGCATCATAGCGCAGTGTTGCCATACCGCAAACAAGTAGAGTATTGGACTTTAATTCACATTCAGCGCTCGCGCTTTCATCAAAACGTGGGATCACATTGTTTGTGAAGCGCAGGGTCATGCTGCCTGCCCCGAGCAGCCTTGGTGTCGTGAGGGCGGCATTAAACATGGGCCAGGGAAAATCCCCGGCCCATGTCACAGTTGCCGTGCCCGTACTCCACAAGAGGGTTATCAGTATAATGAATGACAGCCTGAAGCTTCCTGACAGGTTTGTTTGCATGATGCCCCCCTTTGCTGAGATTCCCTGAATCTGCCTGACTTTTTCCAACCCCTGTAAATATTATATAAAATACAACATGCTTTTCGCAATTAAAATAAGAGAGGAGGACTAAGAGAATCTCAAGGAGGGGTCAAATCTTTATTCTTGACAGTTTCTTCAAACATCCTTCCTTACCTGTCAAGGATAAAGACCTGATAATCATCTAAAAGGCACCCCCCAGTCTACCCAGGAATCAACTTCCTGTGGTAAACTGAGGTGGTTAAGAAACTCACAATTCCAACCATGGAGGTGCCTATGAAGAGAGTATACA
>JAJRVA010000035.1 GCA_024277485.1 Deltaproteobacteria bacterium
CTGGCGTCCGACCAGCTGCACAAAACATTTTCTACCCTCCTTCGAGCGCAGTCACTGTATTCACGCGTTGTCTCCGCCATTGTCGGAGTGCCATGATTTGCGGCAAGGATAAAAAGTAGCTCTTTGGCTCTTTAAGAAAGGAGAAAGGGGTCAAGGAGTTACGTTAGGAGAGGGGACGCCCTTAAGTTTTTAACATTTGATTTTCGATGAAGACATTAGTTGCATGACCCGTGATCAATTACAACAGCGGAGAGCCGGTCGTGCTTTGGAATGCGCGGGCTTGACGGAACAATCGGATCAGTCTCCGGGGAGAGATTTTGTGTCCCCGGAAACCAGGCCCGGAAAAGAAAAAGCTTTTTCCTGCGGGGAACTGGATGATTCGGGAGTACATAACTCCATTTTTCCGTATTTTTATGGAGTTATCAGGAAAAAGTCTTGATAATGCTGTCTGTCACTGTCTCCGGCCACGGACAATACGATGATGTATCGTTACATCATGTTTTCCGGATCCACGTCAATGGTCAGCTTCACCTTGCCGGAACAGGTTTTTTTAAACTCCTGCTTCAGTTTCCAGCAGAGCGCGTGCAGCGCCGCCACCCGGGCGCCCTTGAGCAGCACCTGCCACCGGGTCCGGTCCTTTATGCGCACAAGCGGGGCCGGGGCAGGACCCAGGACTGCGACACTGCCTGAACCGGAGCCGGCCTGATTCCGCAGGAATATCCCCACCGCCCTGGCGCACTTTTCGACCTGCTTCTCGTCCTTTGCCGTGAGCCTGATATTGACCAGCCGGGAAAAAGGCGGATACTGCAGTTCCCGCCGCAGGGCTATCTCCTGTTCGTAGAACCTGCTGTAATCATGCCCCCTGGCATGCAGAACCGAATAGTGGCCCGGATGGTAGGTCTGAATGATGACCCTGCCCGGATGTTCACCCCGGCCGGCCCGGCCCGTTACCTGGGCAAGAAGCTGGAAGGTCCTCTCCGAGGCCCTGAAATCCGGCATGCCGAGCCCGCTGTCGGCCCATACCACCCCGACCAGGGTGAGGCCCGGAAAATGGAGGCCCTTGGCGATCATCTGGGTGCCGATCAGGACATCCACGTCACCCGAGTACATGGCCTTCAGGGTGTGCAGAAAATGTTTCCTGTTTGAGGCCGTATCGCTGTCCAGACGCGCGACCCTTGCATGCGGCAGGATCTGCCGCACCTCTTCCTCGATCCGTTCAGAGCCGAGCCCCAGGCCCCGCATCTGCTTTGAGCCGCAGTCAGGGCAGACTATTTTCGTGGTGATACTGTAGCCGCAGTAATGACAGACCAGTTTCTGCTCCCGGCGATGCATGGTCAGGGATACCTGGCAGTGGCGGCACTGGACAATATGACCGCAGTCGCCGCAGAGTATGAAACTGGCAAAACCCCGCCGGTTGACAAACAGGAGACTCTGCTGCCGATTTTCCATGTTTTCCCACAGGGCGCTGGTCAGTTGATCGGAAAAAAACAGGTCCGGACGGGATGTTCTGTTTTCAGCAAGGTTGACGATACTGACTTCCGGGAGCTGCCGGTCGCGGACACGATGCTTCATTTCCAGCAGTTCATACTTGCCGGTCGTGGTATGATAATAACTGGTCATGGACGGTGTGGCCGAACCTAACAGGACCGGGCAGTTGGAAAACTTCCCCCTGAGAACAGCCAGGTCCCGGCCGTTATAGTGCAGACCGTCCTCCTGCTTGTAGGCCGGCTCATGTTCCTCGTCAACCACAATAAGCCCCAGGTCGGCAAAAGGAGCAAAAACAGCGGACCGTGCCCCGATGACTATGGTGGCCCTGCCGGCAAGAATGCGCTGCCACTGGTCATGCCGCTCAGCCGTTGACAGGCCGCTGTGCAGGAGGGCAAGCCGGTCCCCGAACCTGGAGTAAAAGTGCGCTTCCAGCTGCGAGGCAAGGGCGATTTCAGGCACCAGCACCAGGACACATCTGTTGTCTTCAAGGGCCTTTGCCGCTGCCTGGAGATAGACTTCCGTCTTGCCGCAGCCGGTGATGCCGTGCAGCAGAAAGGTTTTGAAAGTTCGGGCTTTGACCGCGGGCAGCACGATATTTAAAACTGCCTGCTGCTCAGCTGTCAGCGCCTCAGGTTCCGGCAAAAGTCCATGCTCCCGGCCGAACAGGTCCCGGTAGACGCGGCATTTTTCAAGAGACAGGACTTTTTTTTCCTCCAGGCTCCGCAGCGCCTTGCCGGCCCCCGGGTATTCACGGGTCAACTCAGGCCGATAGAACGGAGCCCCGTCCCTGCTGTGATACGCAGTGTAAATTAGAGAGAGGGTCCTGGTCTCTGATTTTTTCAGACCGGGAAAATGTTTCTCGCACAACTCAATGAATTTTTCCAGGTCGTCGGGCCCGGACTTTTTCATCAGGTCCAGCAGATCCGTTGACAGGCAGACCTGCACCTGGGTTTTCACATTGAACTGCCTGCGGGAGACCCCGCTCTTGACTGTAATCCAGCCGTTTCTTTCCCATTTTTCGACAATTTTCCTGTACGCAGCCTGCTTCCAGAGAGTGGCTACAACAGAGGGGGTCAGTTCTCCTTTCTCAAGGAGCCGGTCAGTCCAGGCCGTGTCCGGAAGCGGCTGTCCGGACAGCGCGTGCAGGATTTTTTCACGGCTGCCGGGGACCAGTCGAATTTTCCTGGTGCTTCCCGCGGTAAGCCCCCCGGGCAGGGCGGTGCGGATCACCTCGCCCAGGGGAAAATGATAATACTCCGCGATCCAGCGGTAAAAAGGTATGAGATACGGGGGAAAGAGCGGCCTGTTATCCAGTAGCTCCGCAACAGGTTTGACGGTATATCCCTTTTCCCCTGCTGCATCTTCGACAGGACCGAGGATATATCCTGTTGCCAGCCGCCGTCCCAGGGGAACAAGAACCCGCTGCCCGGCCTGGAGGACCGGGCCCCCTTCACCAGGCTCCGCGTATGTCAGGGTCTTGAAGAGCGGCGCGACAACAGCGACTTCATATACTTTCATTGAGCAGGCACCATGTCGGCGCAAAGGGCAGCAAAGAACCCGGTTTCACTAACAGACAGAACGGATATACTCCCTGAACGGTTTTCCCATGGTCGGGTGCTGCAGGGCAAAGTCAACCACTGCTTTCAGGTATCCCAGTTTGTCTCCGGCATCATACCGGTCTCCCTCAAACTCATAGGCATACATGCCGCCGTTGTTAGCAAGCTGCACCAGG
This sequence comes from Deltaproteobacteria bacterium, assembly GCA_024277485.1. Next base: position 3,221 of record JAJRVA010000035.1, read on the forward strand.
GCATCGGTCAGCTGGATCTCCCCGCCGTGACCAGGTTCGGTTTTCCCAAGAAAATCAAACACTTCCGGCATGAGAAGGTAACGGCCGATGATTGCCATATCTGAACCGGTGACACCGGGCGCCGGTTTTTCAACCATGCTTGCCACCTTGTATGTCCTTTCAATACCGGTTTCTTCTCCCTCAACGATGCCGTACTGGCTGGTCTGGTCCATGGGGACTCTCTGAATCGCGACTATTGACTGCTGGACCTCGTTGAACAGGTCGATCATCTGCCTGCAGCAGGGAACCTCACTGCGCACAAGGTCATCACCCAGCAGAACCATGAACGGCTCATCCCCAATGACATGGCGCGCCATCCAGATCGCATGGCCCAGGCCAAGGGGCTTCTTCTGGCGGACGGTAACGATATCAATGAGGTTGGAGATGTTGTTGAGTTCTTCCCGCAACTGATCCTTGTTTTTTTCACTGAGCACAGTGTCCAGCTGATAATCGTAGTCAAAATGGTTTTCAATGGCTGATTTTCCTTCACTGGTGATAAGGACCACCTCATCAATCCCCGAGGCAACCACTTCCTCCACAATGTACTGGATGGTCGGCCGGTCAACAATGGTCAGCATTTCCTTTGGAATGGACTTGGTGGCTGGAAGAAAACGGGTGCCTAATCCGGCAACCGGGATAACTGCTTTACGGATTTTTTTTATCTGGTGCATATGCTCTGCGTCGCTTTTCCCTGTTATTCGATTTTATATCCTGTATATTTATTCCTGCACTGTACGGTGCATAACAGAACACATTACCCTGATATTGACAATATGTCTAAATAATATAATGCGTCTGTCGTATCCTCCCGAGCTGCCCATTTCCTGCCTCAGGGAGACCATCACGAAAGCCATATCGGAAAACCAGGCCCTGGTCATTGCCGGTGATACCGGTTCCGGCAAAACCACCCAGATCCCCAAGATGTGCCTGGAAGCGGGCCGGGGACAAAACGGTCTCATCGGCTGCACCCAGCCGCGCCGTATTGCCGCTGTCTCGGTCGCCGAACGGGTGGCGGCTGAACTGCAGGACACGGCAATTGTGGGTTACAGGATCAGGTTCCGGGACAGAACCACGAGACATACCCTGATCAAGTTCATGACCGACGGGGTCCTGCTGGCTGAAACCGGGAAGGACCGCCTGCTGCAGAGATATGACACCATCATCATCGACGAGGCCCATGAACGGAGCCTGAATATCGATTTTCTCCTTGGCTACCTGAAAACCCTCCTGCCGCAGCGGCCCGACCTCAAGGTCATCATCTCCTCGGCAACCATTGACACGGAAAAATTCAGCAGCCATTTCAACAATGCTCCCATCATCAATGTATCCGGGCGCACCTGGCCCATAGAGATGGTCTACCGTGAGGATGACAATCCGGAGAGTATGGATCGGGAGTCGCATGTGGACCGGGCTGTCAGGGAAACGGTTTCTCTCACCAGAAAATCCCCGGCAGGAGATATTCTTCTCTTTATGCCGACTGAACGCGACATCCAGGACAGCGTGGAGACGCTGCAGCAGCAATTGTCCGGCCTCGCCCTGGTACTCCCCCTCTTCGGCCGCCTGCACAGCAGGGACCAGCGCAAAATATTCCGGCCTGCCGGGCAGCGCAAGATTATTGTGGCCACCAATATCGCGGAAACATCCATAACCGTGCCCGGGATCAGGTATGTCATCGACACAGGGCTTGCCCGCATATCCAGGTATAATCCCCGTTCCAGGACAACCAGCCTGCAGGTCACAAAAATCTCCCGGGCCAGCTGCGACCAGCGGGCCGGCCGGTGCGGCAGGACAGGGCCAGGCCGCTGCATACGCCTCTTCAGCGAGGAAAATTATCACACCAGGCCGGAATATACCCAGCCGGAAATCCAGCGGTCAAATCTGGCCGAGGTCATCCTGCAGATGATCAGCCTGCGATTAGGCGACCCGCGCTCCTTTCCCTTTCTTGACCCGCCATCCGCGGGCGCTGTTCGCGACGGACACAAGGTCCTCCTGGAACTTGGCGCCATCACGCCTGACAACAGGCTGACCCGCCGGGGAAAAATCATGGCCCGGCTGCCGCTTGACCCATCAATCTCCAGGATCATCATTGAAGCGGCCGGGTCAGGGGCGTTACAAGAAGTCAAGGTTATTGCCGCCGGCCTTTCCATCCAGGACCCACGCATCAGGCCGGCGGAAAAAGAGGCCCGGGCCGACGAGATGCACAAGCGCTTCCAGGATAAAAGATCCGACTTCATGGCTTTGCTCAACATCTGGAACACGTTTCATGCCACTGCCGGAAAGGTCAGGTCGCAGGCAAAGCTCAGGAAATTCTGCGCCACGCATTTTCTCTCCTGGCAGCGCATGCGGGAATGGCAGGACATCCACGAGCAGATTACCGACCTGACCAGGCATGACAAACGATTCCGGGACAACGTTAAACCCGCGACCTACGAGGCCATTCACCAGGCCCTGCTGAGTGGTTTTCTGCACAATATCGGTCGGAAAAAAGGGAAAAACCTCTACACGGTCCGGGGCGGACGGGAGGTCATGATTTTTCCGGGCTCCGCCCTCTTCAACCGCGGCGGACAATGGATGGTCTGCGCCTCCTTCATGGAGACCGGCAGGCTCTACGCCATGAACGTGGCCACCATTGACGACGGCTGGCTGGAAAAAATCGGCGCTGATCTGTGCAGGCGCAGCTGGTCAGACCCGCACTGGGAGAAAAAAACAGGCCGGGTCATTGCCCATGAAAAGGTTACTCTCTTCGGCCTGGTAATTGTTGCGGGCCGCAGGGTCAACCACGGGAAAACCAGCGCGGCAGCCGCCCGCGAGGCCCGGGAAATTTTTATTCACCAGGCCCTGGTGCGGGGTGAGCTTGGCGGCAGGTATGGTTTTCTGCGCCGCAACATGGCTCTTATGAAAAAATACCGGGACATGGAGGACAGGACAAGGCGGAAGGACATTGTCCTTGATGATATGTCTCTGTATGCGTTTTATGATGCGCGCTTAGGCGCCGTTTATGATCGGTTTACCCTGAACAGGGCCATCAGGAAACAGGGAGGCGACGGTTTCCTTGTCATGAGCGTGGAGGATATCTGCCGGGACACCCCTGGTACGGATGAACTGTACCGTTTCCCGGCAACTCTTGAAACCATGTCGCTCTCGCTTCCCCTATCCTATCGCTTTGAACCCGGCCATGAGGCTGACGGTGTTACTGTTGATATTCCCGCATCGCACCTGGACATGATCAGCCCTGCCCTGTTCGAATGGCTGATTCCCGGCCTGCTGCACGAAAAAATCCTTGCCCTGCTCAAATATCTGCCCAAAAAACTCCGTCGCCGCCTTGTCCCTCTCCCGGAAACAACCGAGAAGATCCTGGACAGCCTTGATCTGCACAGGGGGTCTCTGTACGCGGCCCTTGAAAAGACCATTCTCAAGCTGTTCCAGGTCAGGGTACACCGGACCGACTGGCAGCCGGACAAACTGCCCCTGCACCTGAAGATGCGTTTCCGGCTGCGGGACGAAAAAAACAGCATCGTGCTTGTCAGCCGGTCATTTGATGCGCTGGCAGGCAGCCCGGCCGATACACGTGCACGCAAAAAGTCCGGACAGAGGAAAATCGTCCTGCCTGAGGTTGTCCAGCTCACGGACTGGGAGTTTGACAAACCGCCCCAGCCTCGTGGCACACAGAAACACGGCCGCATGGGCCGGGATATGTATTACCC
>JAJRVA010000036.1 GCA_024277485.1 Deltaproteobacteria bacterium
GTCCTGCCCTCAGGTCAGTGAGCCGGGCCGGGAGCGGAGCGTAAGAGCAGGCAAGGCAACGGCCCGGCGCATCCCGGAGGGACGGAGGGTGTCCGGGCCGGAGAATAAGGTGACGACGCCATGTTCTTCAAGAATGTTGACAAATGTCCTTTTGTCCGTTATATAATATTCTTTCTGCAGGGTTAACAGCGGGTGTAGCTCAGCTGGTAGAGCACAAGCTTCCCAAGCTTGGGGTCGCGGGTTCGAGTCCCGTTGCCCGCTCCAGGGAAGGGTTGATTAATCCTCCGGTCGTTTTTCGTTGCCACGGAACGACCAGGTCATAACGGTTTTAGCCGTTGATATGAAAGTGGGCTCTGCCTGCTTTTTTTATTGCCCGCGGGCCGGAAGAGATTTGGGCGGAAGAGAGAGTAAAGAGTGAGTAACGAAAAAGAGAGCGTTATTTCTGCCAGTGAGGCATACGCCCAGCCTGTGCTGGATGACCTCGGGCTTGAACTGGTGGAAATTCAGTACCGGCGGGAAGGTCACGGCTGGGTGCTGCGATTCTTTATTGACAGGGAGGATGGCGTCAACATTGATGACTGTGCCGCGGTCAGCCGGGCGATGAGCGCCTGGCTGGATGTGGAGGACCTGATCGAGCATGCCTATCATCTGGAGGTGTCCTCGCCGGGTCTTGAACGGCCGTTGAAAAAGGCAGAGGATTTCAAACGGTTTGCCGGGCGCAGGGCACGCATCAAGCTCAGGGAGCCACGTGATGACCGGCGTGTGTTTACCGGTACCCTGGAGTCGGCGCTGGACAATGAGATTATCCTCATGGTTGATGAGCGCCCGATGCGATTTCGTTTTGATGAGATAGCCAGGGCCAGGCTGGCCCTGTAAGAAATAAAAATACATTGAGAACATCCCGGCTGACACGGGAGAGAGAGGAGTCATTACTCCGGGTAGACAGTGGCCACGGGGCCACATGGAGCAGAAACATGAACACGGAAAATTTAAAGCGGATAATAGATCAGATCAGCAGGGACAAGGGCATTGACCGGTCATTGCTGGTGGAGGCAATTGAAGAGGCTGTACGGTCCGCCGCACGCAAGAAGTACGGAAGCCGCAGTGATATCGAGGTGCATTTTGACGACGAGACCGGTGAAATAGAGGTCTTTCAGTACCGCACGGTTGTGGAAAAGGTTGAAGACGAGGAGACGGAGATATCACTTGTTGACGCCCGTGAGCTTGATCCGGACATTGAGCTTGAAGATGACCTGGGAGAAAAGATTCTTGATATAGCGGATCTTGGCCGTATTGCCGCCCAGTCCGCCAAGCAGGTTATTATTCACCGGATGCGTGACGCGGAAAGGGATGTTATCTACGAGATGTACCGGGACCGCGAGGGCACGATTGTTAATGGCATTGTCCAGCGTTTTGAACGGGGCAACATGGTGATAAACCTTGGCCGGACCGACGCGATTCTGCCGCGGGACGGACAGATCCCCAAGCGTTCCTTTAAGCAGGGCGACCGGATCAGGGCCTACCTGCTTGAGGTGCGCCAGGAAAGCCGGGATTCCCAGCTGGTCCTGAGCCGTACCTGCAACGAGTTCCTCATCAAGCTTTTCGAGATGGAAGTTCCGGAAATTGCCGAGGGCATTGTCAAAATTATGGGCGCATCACGCGAGCCGGGTTTCCGGGCCAAGATCGCCGTTTCCTCCTCTGAGTCCGATGTCGATCCGGTGGGCGCCTGTGTCGGCCTCAAGGGGTCACGGGTGCAGAACGTGGTCCAGGAGCTGCAGGGAGAGAGAATTGATATTGTTCCCTGGAGTCCCGATCCGGCGAAATATGTCTACAATGCCCTGGCGCCGGCAGAGGTGTCCATGGTCATCGTTGATGAGGAGAAAAACCAGCTGCTTGTCGTGGTGCCGGATGACCAGTTGTCGCTGGCCATCGGCCGCCAGGGCCAGAATGTTCGCCTTGCCTCAAGGCTACTGGGCTGGCGAATCGATGTGAAGAGTGAGTCGCGTTACGCAAACCTGGAAGACAGCGGTTACCAGACCCTGGTGGCCCTGGAAGGGATTGATGAAAACAAGGCGGACAAGCTGTTCGGCGCCGGAATCACATCCGTTTCAGCGCTGGCATCCTCGGATATGGAAAAAATAATGTCTGCTGTTGGAATGGACGAGGAGCAGGCGGAAGAGTTGAAAGATCGTGCTGCTCTCAGCGCAGCCTCTGCCGATGAGCCTGAAGAGGTTCCCGGGGAAAGCGAGGAAGTTGCCGGTGAAAAGCAGCCCCCCGGGGAAGAGCTGCCGGATGACGCGGCGCAGGATACCGGTGACCGGCAGGAATAGGGAAGAGTCGTGAATCGCGCCCACAGGCCCCTGCGAACCTGCAGGGCCTGCGGAAGAAAAGCACAGAAAAAAGAGCTGGTACGCTGGGTGGCTGAGCAGGGACGGATACGGGAAGACGTGCAGCAGAAAAAGCCCGGCCGCGGGGTGTACTGTTGTCCGGAAATGAAGTGCCGGGAGCGGTTGCTTGAAAATAAAAAGAAACTGAAGATGTTTTTACGCCTTCAGGGCTGATAAGGAACAAGGACAGGAGTGATTAATGAGCAAAGTTCGTATTTATGAACTGGCAAAGGAAGCCGGGCTCAAAAGCAAAGAGTTGGCCGATAAGCTGATAACGCTGGGTTATCCGGTGAAAAGCCATAGTTCGACTGTTGATGAGGACACAGCGGCTGATATCCGTCGCAAGGTCTTTGGTCAGCAGCAGGTTGTCGAGGTTTCTGACCGGAAGATTACAGTGAAAAAAAGAACTGCAGCTGTCCGGAAGACAACCGTGGTTCGGCGCCGGTCAAAGGCGGACAAGGACGAGCTGGCCCGCAAGGCCGAAGAAGCCGAGGCGGAGGAAATCGCCGGGGAAGCGGCAGGGGCGCCTGTGGTTGACGGGAAGAAGGCAGCCGTTGACCGGGAGGCGGTAGAGGCGCCGGAGAAAGAAGCTGAAGAAGCGGAACCTGAAGAGCAGCCGGCAGCCGAGACAGAAACTGCCGAGGAACCGGAGGAAGAGCCGGAAGAGGTTGCAGTAGACAAAAAGGCCGGGGAAAAACCCGCCAAAAGGGAAGAGAAAAAGCCGAAAAAACTGGCCAAGGTTATCGGCAAGGTTGATATACAGGTTGAGCCGGAAAGAAAGCCCAGGCCGAAACGGCGTCCCGGACGTCCCGCCAGAACAGTAGCCAACGGTGTTCCCGGTGTTGTGGAACCTGCGCCGCCGGCAGGGGGCAAGGGCAAGAAAAAGGGTAAACGTGTCGTTTCGATCATGGATGAAAACGACCGGGCGAGAAGACCGGGAAGGCTGCAGAGAAAAGGCCGGCAGCGGGTTGATTTTACCGGCGGCGGTGAAGTTGAATATATGCGGCCCCGCAGGAGCCGCAGGAAAAAAGAGAGCAGCCGGAAGGAACATGTGCCCCAGGTGCCGGCAGCGGAAACCAAGGCGATAAAAAAACGCATCAAGGTTTTTGAGACTATCTCGGTCGGCGACCTGGCCAAGAGGATGGGGATCAAGTCCAGCGAGTTGATTGCCAAGCTCATGGGGCTGGGTGTTATGGCTACGGTGAACCAGGCCCTTGATGTGGATACCGCAACCCTGGTGGCAACCGACTTCGGTTTTGAAGTCGAGGCGGCGATCACCGAGGAGCAGGAAGTCCTCAACCTCCAGGAACAGGAGGAAGGCGGCGTTGCCGAACCCCGTCCCCCGGTTGTAACGGTTATGGGCCATGTTGACCACGGCAAGACATCAATTCTTGACGCGATCCGCAAGACGGACGTGGCGGAAGGAGAGGCCGGCGGCATTACCCAGCATATCGGGGCATATTATGTGCAGGCCCCTTCCGGGGATCTTGTTTTTGTCGATACTCCCGGTCATGCCGCGTTTACCGAAATGCGGTCGCGCGGCGCCAAGGTTACCGATATCGTTGTCCTGGTCGTGGCTGCTGATGACGGGGTGATGGACCAGACCAGGGAGGCTATTGCCCATGCCCAGGCGGCGGAAGTGCCCATTGTGGTTGCCGTCAACAAGATCGACAAGGATAATGCCGACCCGGAGCGGGTGAAAAGGGAACTTGGTGATTTCGGTCTCATTCCCGAAGAGTGGGGCGGCGATACCATTTACTGCGAAACGTCGGCCAAACAGAATATCGGCATCGATAACCTGCTGGAAAATATTCAGCTGCAGTCCGAGATCCTTGAACTCAAGGCGGACAAAAAGCGAAAGGCACGCGGGGTTGTCGTAGAGGCCCAGCTGCACAAGGGGCGCGGTGCAGTGGCCACGGTCCTTGTGCGGGAAGGTACCCTGCGTCCTGGTGATTATTTTGTGGCCGGCAGGTATTCAGGAAAGGTGCGGAGCCTGTTTAACGACAAGGGCGCACCGGTTCAGGAGGCCACCCCGTCCATGCCGGTTGAAGTGCAGGGCTTGACAGGTGTTCCCCGGGCCGGGGACATGTTTGTTGTCGTTACCGATGAGAAGATGGCCAAGAGTGTCAGCGAGTCCCGCCAGCTCAAGGCCAGGGAACATGAACTGGCGTCAGCATCCAAGGTGTCTCTTGACAACCTGTTTGAAAAAATGGCCGAGCAGGACCTGAAGGAACTGCGGGTTGTGCTCCGCTCTGATGTGCAGGGCACCCTTGAAGCCTTTGGCCAGGCCGCGGAAAAGCTGTCCACCGACGAGATCCGGGTGCGGGTGCTGCATGAGGGAAGCGGCTCCATTACGGAAAATGATGTCCATCTCGCGGCCGCGTCCAACGCGGTCATCATCGGCTTCAATGTGCGACCTTCCGTCAAGGTCAAGAACCTGGCGGAACAGGAGCAGGTGGATATCCGTTTCTACGATGTTATCTACCATGCCCTGGAGGACATTGAAAAGGCCATGGTCGGCATGCTTGACCCGGTATTCGAGGAACGGGTTATCGGCACCGCGGATGTGCGGGAGACGTTCCAGGTGCCCAAGGTTGGAATGATTGCCGGCTGCGCTGTTATTGACGGGAAAATTGAACGGCATGCCAGGGTCCGTGTGCTTCGCGACGGTGTTGTTGTGTATACCGGCAACATTGCCTCGCTCAAACGGTTCAAGGATGACGTCAAGGAGGTCCAGAGCGGCTATGAATGCGGCATAGGTGTCGAGAACTTCAATGATATCAAGGTCGGTGATCAGCTTGAGGCCTTTGTCATGGATGAGGTTGAGGCGACCCTCTGATTTCAGCCGTTCATTAACTGCTTTTTTTATCGTGATCCATGGAATTTGATTTTACCCTGCCCGGGCTTGGCAAACCGAAAAGTTCGAGGCCCAGGCGTGTTGCCGAAGCCATAAAGAATGAACTGTCCATACTGCTGCTCCAGAAGGCCAGGGATCCCCGGCTGCAGGAGGTGAGCATTACAACTGTTGAGATGGCGCCGGACTTGAAACGGGCGAAAATCTACTTTGTTGTCCCGCCCGGCAGCAATGGGAATAAAGCCCAAAAAGGGCTTGAAAGGGCAAAAGGTTTTTTCCGCAGTCAACTGGCTGCCAGGATGAATCTTCGCTATACGCCCGAGATGGTTTTTTTCCATGACAGGCATAATGAAAAAACCGAGCATCTTGAAGAGCTCTTTCGTCAGATAGCCGAGGAGAAGAAAACTGATGACGACCCGGTTTGAATCGCTGCTGGAGGTCATGCGGACAAAGGATAATGTCGTTCTTGCAACGCACCTGAATCCGGATGGTGATGCGCTGGGATCGCTGTTCGGACTGGCGGATATCCTGGAGTCGATGGGAAAACGTGTTTTTCGCTACCTGGAAAAACCGGTTTCACCGGTGTACAGGTTTATTCCGGGCAGTGACCGCGCTGAAACAGACCTGGACGACCTGGCTGAGTTTGTCCGGCAGTCAGGGAATGATATTGTCTGTATTTCTCTTGACTGCGGAGACAGGGAGAGGCTGGGAGGGTTCGGCCCCGAGCTTCTGAAGATACGCCCCTTCCTGGTTATTGATCACCACAAGGGGAACAACGGTTTTGGGGATTTTGCCTGGATTGATCCGCACCGGTCCTCGACAGGGGAGATGATTTTCGACCTGGCAGCGGAGCTTGGCCAGACAGTATCGAAAAGAGCCGCGTATGCCCTGTTCACGGCCATAGTGACCGATACCGGTTCGTTCAGGTATGAATCAACCAGCGCGCATACGTTTGATGTTGCCCGGCAGCTGGTCAACCTGGGGGTCAGCCCGGGCGAGGTTTCCAGGAACCTGTATGATAACTTTACCGTGGAACGGCTGCGACTGATGCAGATGGTACTCGCAACCATGGACGTGCGGGATGATGGTCGTATTGCCGTCATCCTGGTTACCCGGGAAATGCTTGACCGGGCCGGTTGTACCCTGGAGGATACGGAAAATTTTATCAACCTGCCGCGGGCAGTAACATCGGTGCAGGTGGCCGTATTTTTGAAGGAAACAGCCGATGGCGCGGTCTCGGTGAGCATGCGGGCCAAGGACACCTGTGATGTTGCCGAGGTCGCGGCCCGTTTTGGCGGCGGCGGACATCGCAATGCGGCGGGATTCAGATCTTCTGATATGACAGTGGAGAGCGTCAGGGAAAAACTGTTGCCCATCCTGCAGCAGGAGCTGCGCAGGTAACAGCTGCACGGCCTGTTCCGCTTACAGGGCAGAGGGAATGAAGTCGCCTGATTACCAACCCGGCGCCGGGTTGCAAAATGGTTTTTCCGCCGGGGTTTTTCTGGTGGATAAACCCCGCGGGGCAAGCTCTTTTGCCATGGTCAGGCATGTTCGCCGGCTGCTTGGCATGAAAAAGGTCGGCCATGCGGGCACGCTTGACCCATTTGCGACCGGCCTGCTGATCATCTGTGCCGGACGTCCCGCAACCCGCATGATAGAGCGGTTCATGGCCGGAAAAAAAGTGTACCGGGCCGTGGCGCAGCTTGGTGTTGAGACCGAAACAATGGATCCCGAGGGCAGGGAGGTCATGACCGCCCCGGTGCCGCAGCTGAAGAGAGAGGCGCTCCTGAGCTGCCTGCACAAATTCACCGGCAGGCAGAAGCAGGTGCCGCCGCCCTATTCGGCGGTAAAGTACAAGGGAAAACCCCTGTATCATTACGCAAGAAAAGGGATCAAAATTGTCAAGCAAGCACGGGAGGTTGAGATACACTCCATCGCGCTGGCCGGCTATGATGCCGGGACCTGCAGGCTTGACTTTGAGGTCACGTGCAGCCGCGGCACCTACATACGGGCGCTGGCATCTGATATCGGCCGGGAGCTGGGATGCGGGGCTCACCTGGTGGAGCTCAGGCGTCTTGGCAGCGGCGTGTTTTCAGTGCAGGACAGCCTGCCCGGGGAGGCCCTGGGCGGTCCTGACGGGTTGAAAATGTTGATGGACGGGATGCTGACGGTTGATCAGGCCATGGCAATGCTTGATGACCGGGAAGATTTGAACGGAAAAGTACAGACCTGACCGCAAAAGAGAAGAGCCCGGTCTGTTTGTTTCAGTTGATTGTTTTTAATTCAGTGGTATAGAGTGAAGAAAAATTCCTGAGTAAAGGAAGAGATTTTATGGAGGTGCATTGTGGCACAGAACGCAGTAAAGAAAAAAGAAATTATTGAAAAATTCAAGACCCACGATACGGATACCGGTTCGTCGGAAGTGCAGATTGCCCTGTTGTCTGAGCGGATCTCCTACCTGACGGGTCATTTTCAGAACCACAAGAAGGATCATCATTCCCGCCGGGGACTGCTCAAGCTGGTCGGCCAGCGCCGCAGCCTTCTGAATTACCTGAAGTCCAAGGATATCAACAAGTATCGCAGCCTGATCAAAGAGCTTGGTATTCGCAAGTAAAAAGTTCCTGCGACCTCTTACGGAGAGGAAACAGGCGCGGCTGCAATGGTTCAAATGAACCCGTAGAGGTTTTTTGGCATGTTGCAGATGATGTTGTACCCTGCGTGAAAGTGCAGGCGGTGTGTCAGCAGGCGTTCGGTAAAAGAGCGGTGAGTGATACAGAAAAAAATACAGGGGACCCGATGGGCGGGTTTCCGGAAAAAGACCTTCACTTGAGAAGGCAGAGCGTTCCGAACGCTTATGATTGCAAGGAGTATGCATGTATACAAAAGTAGAAGCCGATATCGGTGGCAAGACCATTACCTTCGAGACCGGTAAAATAGCAAAACAGACCAATGGCGCCTTTGTTGTGTCGTGCGGGGACAGCATGGTGCTGGTCACCGCTGTAGCGGAAAAGAAAGCCAAGAACATGGGATTTCTGCCGTTAACCATAGAATACCAGGAGCGGATGTATGCTGCCGGACGGATTCCGGGCAGTTACTTTCGCCGCGAGATCGGTCGTCCCAGTGAAAAAGAGGTGCTGACCTGCCGGCTCACCGACAGGCCGCTCAGGCCTCTTTTCCCGGACGGGTACATGTGCGAGACCCAGATTATCACGACGGTTTTTTCGGCGGATCCGGAAATCGATCCGGATATTCTGGCCATGAACGGGGCGTCTTTTGCCCTGACAGTATCGGATATTCCATGGAATGGTCCCATCGCGGCCGCACGAGTCGGTTACCTGAACGGCGAGTATATCCTCAACCCTACCCGGAGCCAGCTTGAAAAGTCGGCAATGGACCTGGTGGTAGCCGGGACGGAAACGGCGGTTGTCATGGTTGAAGGACTTGCCGATCAGTTGAGTGAAGACGTGGTGCTTGAGGCGATCTTTTTTGCCCACCAGGGAATCCAGCCGCTTATTGCCCTGCAGAAACAGCTGCGCGAGAAAATCGGCAAACCCAAACGGGAAGTAACGCCTCCGGAGGTCAATGAAGCTCTGCGGGCAAAGGTGGAAGAGGTTGCCGCTGCGGGCATGGAAGAGGTCGTGGCCACGGCTGACAAGATGGAACGCGGCGACAGGTATGACCGGCTCAAGGAAGCTGTGCTTGAGCAGATTGATGAAGACCTGTACGAAGACGAGTCTGAAGTCCTTGACCTGCTCAGCAGCTACAAGAAAAGAATCATGCGGGACCGGATCGTCAGCCAGGGGCAACGGCTGGACGGCCGTTCCTTTGAGGAGGTGCGCCCCATTAGCTGTGAGGTCGGCGTCCTGCCCCGGGCACATGGCTCGGCGCTCTTTACCCGGGGTGAAACCCAGGCCATGGTTATCGGCACGCTTGGCAGCGAGAGAGACGAACAGCATCTCGAAGGATTGAAGGGAGACACGTACCGCCGTTTCATGCTCCATTACAACTTTCCTCCGTTCTGCGTCGGTGAAGTGCGGTTCCTGCGGGGACCGAGCCGGCGTGACATCGGCCATGGCAACCTGGCCCGCCGGGGGATCTCCGCTGTTCTTCCGGACGGCGAAGCATTTCCCTATACCATGCGGGTGGTCTCCGAGGTACTTGAATCAAACGGGTCCTCGTCCATGGCAACGGTCTGCGGCGCCAGCATGGCACTGATGGATGCCGGTGTGCCGTTGAAATCGCCGGTATCGGGCGTGGCCATGGGGCTGATCAAGGAGGGCGACAAGGTTGTTGTCCTGACCGATATCCTCGGCGATGAAGATCACCTGGGTGATATGGATTTCAAGGTTGTCGGAACCAGTGAGGGGATCACGTCCCTGCAGATGGATATCAAGATTGACGGGGTTGACCGCGACATCATGCTCAAGGCGCTCTCCCAGGCAAAAGACGGCCGGCTGCATATTCTCGACAAGATGGTCGAGGCAATCGACGCCCCCCGCCAGGAGGTCTCCGAACACGCTCCCAAGTATATCACCATCAAGATTCATCCGGACAAGATTCGGGACATTATCGGCCCGGGCGGCAAGATCATCCGTGAGATGAGCACGGAGTTTGACGCCAAGATTGACGTTGATGATGACGGCACGGTCAAGATTTTCTGCAGCAATGATGCCTCGGCCAAAGGCGTGAAAGCGCGTATTGAAGGAATTACCGCCATGCCGGAGGTCGGGAAGATCTACGAGGGTGAGGTCAAGACCATCAAGGATTTTGGCGCCTTTGTCCAGATTCTGCCCGGAACGGACGGCATGGTCCATATTTCAGAGCTGGCCAATCACCGGGTCAACAAGGTGACCGACATCCTCAAGGAGGGTGAGATGGTGAAAGTCAAGGTTATTGAAATTGATAATCGCGGCCGTATCCGCCTGAGCCGGAAGGCTGTTCTTGATGAAAATCAGGAGTAAGGCGCTGTTGCAGTGAAGTATCAAGCCGGTTTCTCCGTTATGGGAGCCGGCTTTTTTTATACTGTTCTTGAAAAACCGTGTTCTTTGAGCCCGAATTTTGCTGGTTGTAAAGGAGAATCGTCATGCTGATGATAGATGTGCAGTTTGCCTGGCTTGACCCTGAGCGGACCGGTGACCTGCGTCTTCCCCGTTACGAGTCCGAGCAGGCTGCCGGCATGGACGTGGCTGCCGCAGTGGAGGCGCCGGTAACGCTCGCGCCTGGAGATATCGCGCTTATCCCGACAGGCTTTGCAGTCGCCCTGCCGCCGAATTATGAAATCCAGGTCCGGCCCCGGTCCGGCCTTGCCGTGAAAAAGGGGATCACCCTGATCAACGCACCGGGAACCATTGATGCCGACTACCGGGGTGAAGTCAAGATCGGCCTGGTTAATCTCGGCAAAGCGCCTTTCACGGTGTCGCGCGGCGACCGGATCGCCCAGATGATCGTGGCCCCGGTCTGCCAGGCCAGGCTGCAGGTCGTTGACAGCCTGGAAGAGACTGCGCGCGGGGCAGGCGGGTTCGGTCATACCGGTGTCTGACCGCATCTTTCGGATTTGCGCATGAAGGTATGTGTTCTGGGCAGCGGCAGCAGGGGCAACTGTACCCTGGTGGAGTCGGGAGGGACCACCCTCCTGATTGATGCAGGTTTTTCAGGAGTCGAGATACAGCGCCGCCTGGACCTGATCGGGCGGGATCTTGACTCCATCACCGCCATCCTGGTTACCCATGAACACAATGACCACATAAGCGGTGTCGGCGTTGCTTCCAGGCGCTGCAGGATCCCTGTCTACGCCAACCCGGCTACGCACCTGGCGGCCGAGGCAAGGCTCGGCACACTGTTTTCCCGCCTTGAGTTCAACACCGGCGAAAAATTCGAGGTCGGCGACCTGCAGGTGCACCCTTTTGCCGTGTCGCATGACACTGTGGACCCGGTGGGGTATGTGATCTCGGACGGCAGAAACAGTGCAGGGTACTGCACGGACACGGGCAGGGTAACAACCCTGATCGAACACCACCTCGGGAAATGCGATGTTGTTGTGCTTGAGAGCAACCACGACCCGGACATGCTGCGGGACGGGCCATACCCTCTTTATCTGCAGCAGCGGGTCCGGTCAAACCAGGGCCACCTGGCCAACGGTGATACCGGCAGACTGCTGCGGAAACTTGCAGGAAATGGACTCAATCATGTTGTTCTTGCCCACTTGAGCGAGGTTAATAACCTGCCGGAACTGGCCATGGGGTCTGCCGCAAAACACCTGGGACAGTATATGGAATGCATCCAGGTCACTCCGGCAACTCAGCATTCTCCATCCCTGGAGATTTCTCTTCTGTAGAACGGTCTTCTCCGCCACCACACCCATTATCAGCCCCTTAGCTTCAAATCAGGGCGCTGGATGGGCCTGCCTCTCTCTTAGTTGCAAGTCGTCGCACGTTTCCAATTATCCCCTGCAGGCGAGTGATCATCCCCTGGGATGGAATTTTCTGTGTATGGATTTGAGGCGTTCGGTCTCGATTTTGGTGTAGATCTGGGTGGTGGCGATATCGGAATGGCCAAGCATCATCTGCACGGCCCGCAGGTCGGCGCCACCGGTCAGCAGGTGGGTGGCAAAGGAATGGCGCAGCATGTGCGGGCTGATCCGGTGGCTGATCCCGGCGTTGACCCCGATGGTGTTGATTATCTGCCAGAACCTGGTCCTGGTCATGGCGGTTCCCCTGTTGCTCAGAAACAGGTACGGGGTTGATTTTTTTTTGACCAGGGTCGGACGGCCCCGGTCAAGGTACTCGGTGATCCGCCGGCCCGTGGTCTCGCCGAACGGGACGATTCTCTCCTTGCTGCCCTTGCCCATGACGCGGACATGAAAACTGGTCAGGTTGCAGCTGTTCACCGGGAGCGAGACAAGTTCGGAGACCCGCATCCCGGTGGCGTACAGGAGGTAGAGCATGGCATAGTCCCGCAGGATGTGGGGTGTTGTCCGGGCCGGGACTTCCAGCAGCCGCTCAACCTCGGCTGTGTTCAGGGCCTTGGGCAGGCTCAGGCCGGTTCTGGGCGGCTCGATATCGGCCACCGGGTTCACGCTGAGCTCTTTTTCCCTGATCAGGAAGGCAAAAAATGACCTGATGGCCGCCAGCCGGCGCGCATTGCTGCGTGAGCTGATTTCCCGGCCATGACAGTGGCGGAAAAAACTGCGGATATGCTCACTGGTAATGGCGGCAGGGTGGCTGATTTTCTTCCGGAAAATAAAATCAAAAAAAAAGTCCAGATCAGAGCCGTAGGATTGAACAGTATTTGGGGCAAGCCGTCTTTCGGCTATGAGATAATGCAGGAAGCGGTCAAGGAAGGTGGAGAGTTCTTGTCGGCTCAGGGGATCGGTTCGGTTGATGTTGCGGGAAGGAAATGCCAAGGCCTGCGGGTCAGAACCGGCAGGCCTCATAATTACATCCTGTTTCTCATGCGGTTGAACTTGCGAAGTTTACGCAGAGCTTCAGCGCTTTTCCGGCGTTTTTTGATACTCGGTTTTTCATAGTATTCACGCCGTTTCAGCTCACGCTTGATACCGTCTATCTGCAGCTTTTTTTTCAGCTGGCGGATGGCGTATTCAAGGTCGCCCTTTACTTCTACTTCGATCATGTAATCACATCCTTTCGATCGTCAATGACGGTGGCATCCGTCTGGTTAATAAAATATGAACTTGTTAAGTTATTCTGAGCGCTGGTCTTTGTCAAGGAAAACAAACAGGGGGCACGATTTCTTCCGGTCCTCTGTTTCTCTACGAGGCAGGAAAAATCTTGCCCGGGTTGAGGATATTGTTGGGATCAAAGAGCTTTTTAATTTTTTTCATGATTTCAAGGGCGATCCGGTCCACTTCAAGGGGAAGGAATTCCGACTTGGTTGTGCCGATGCCGTGTTCTCCGGAAAGGGTGCCGCCGGCCGCAACCACGAATTCGAAGAGCAGTTTTTTGGCCAGATGGCCGCCTGCCAGTTCTGTTTCATTGTCCTTATCAACCATGATATTGACATGGATATTGCCGTCTCCGGCATGGCCGAAGGTGAGGATGACGAGGTCGAGTTCACGGGCTGTTTTTTCGCAGAACGCGACCAGGTCCGGTATTTTTGAACGGGGAACAACAACGTCTTCGCTTATCTTGTGCGGCTTGAGGGTGAACGATGCCGGAGAGATGGAACGGCGGGCCTGCCAGAGTTCATTTCGCTTAACACTGTCATTCGTATAGGTATAAACAATCTCTTTATTGTCGAGGAGGTTGATGATATTTTGTTCCTGCCGGTGCACATGAGCCCTGGAACCGTCAACCTCAAGGATTACCAGGGCATTGGTTTGGCCCGGCAGTACGTCGGGAATATGGTTCCTGACAATGGAGATGGCAGTCTTGTCCATGAATTCAAGGGTACAGGGAATGATTCCGGCTGCAAGTATCTGCGTAACAAGTTCGGTTGCACTGCTGAGCGAGGTAAAGGTAAGGAGAAAGGTTGTTTTGGCTTCCGGCAGAGGAAGAAGCCTGAGTATCAGCCTGGTAAAAATTCCGAGTGTTCCTTCCGAACCGATGAAGAGACGGGTCAGGTCATAGCCGACCACCCCCTTTTCGGTGCGCACCCCGGTCCGCATGATTTCTCCGCTGGGCAGCACGACTTCAAGGCCGATAACATAGTCCCTGGTTACTCCGTACTTGACAGCGCTCGGTCCGCCGGCGCACTCGGCGGCATTGCCGCCAATGGAACAAAACTTGAGGCTGGCCGGGTCAGGCGGGTACATGAGATGGTATTTTTTCAGTTCCTCCTGCAGGTCGCCGGTTATAACTCCCGGTTCCACGATGGCAATCATGTTGTCGGGATCAATTTCAACTATTTTGTTCATCCTGCTGGTTACCAGGACCAGTCCTCCCCTGACGGGCAGGCTGCCGCCGGTCATGCCGCTGCCCGCACCCCGGGGAACAACCGGGAAACTATGCTGGTTGGCAAGCTTGAGGATGGAGCTTATCTGGGCGACGGTTTGCGGAAAGGCTACCGCCTCTGGAAGGAAGACCTGTCCGGTGCCGTCATAGCTGTAACAGCTCAGTTCTTCCGGGTCAGTGAATATGGCCCCGCTGCCGACAATGGTTTGCAGTTCACGTACAATATTCTTGTCCATGAATGTCAGGATACAGAAAACAGCAGACGGAAACCATGTTTTTTCAGAAAAACCTTGAAAATGTTGGTGTGCAGAGCATGATAGTCAGGAATCAGGAATCAGGAATCAGGAATCAGGAATCAGGAGGCTGATATGAGCAGGTTGCGGTTGGCGTTGATTGCAGGTGGAGTCTCAGGAGAGCGGCAGGTGTCGCTGGATGGAGCGGTCGGGGTTGAAAAGGCCCTTGACCCGCAGAAGTATGAGGTGGTCCGCTATGATCCGGCCACGGATTTGGCGAAAATTGCCGCTGATGCCGAGACTATTGATGTTGCCTTTATCCTGCTGCACGGTATTCATGGTGAAGACGGCACCATGCAGGGTTTTCTTGAGCTGCTGAACATTCCCTACCAGGGAGCAGGTGTTCTCGGCAGTGCCCTTGCCATGGATAAGAACCTGGCCAAGACCCTGTATCGTCTGCACGGCCTGCCGGTTGCCGCCTGGGAGATGGCTGCCCCTGCTGACGTGAAAAATCCGCAGCGGCTCATAGACAGTCTGCATCTTCCCCTTGTTATCAAGCCAGTGCGCCAGGGTTCAAGCATCGGCATGTCCATTGTCAGGGAAGCGGATGCGCTTTCGGAAGCCCTGAGCACAGCCTTTCAGCATGACAGTGAAGTCATGGTGGAGGAGTTCATCAGCGGCCGGGAAATTACGGTCGGGGTGATCGGCAACGATGATCCGGTACCGCTGCCGCTGGTGGAGATTATTCCGGGCGAGCAGTATGATTTTTTTGACTACGAGGCAAAATACAAGCCGGGCGCCACCCGGGAAGTCTGTCCGGCCGAGGTCAGCGAGGCGGTAATAAAAAAGGCGCAGGAGTACGGCCTCATCGCCCACCGTGCCCTGCAGCTGCGGGGCTACAGCAGGACCGACATGATTGTCAGCGGTGATGACCTGTATATCCTGGAGACCAATACCATTCCCGGGATGACGCCGACAAGCCTCCTTCCCCAGGCAGCAGCGCAGTTTGGTCTTGATTTCCCTGCCCTGCTTGACAGGCTCATCGAGCTTGCCCTGGAATAAGAGGAATTGTGTAAAGAGAGTTGACGAGGAGGTCTTATGAGAACACGCACAATCGGAACTACGGATATTGAGGCATCGGTCATCGCGCTGGGAGCATGGGCTATCGGCGGCGGGACCTGGTGGGGCGAGTCGGATGACGATGAATCGGTCAGGGCCATCCAGGCTGCCATTGACGCGGGGGTGACGCTCATCGATACGGCTCCGGTCTACGGCTGGGGCAGAAGCGAGGAGGTCGTGGGCCGGGCGATCAAGGGAAGGAGGGACAAGGTCGTCCTGGCCACCAAGTGCGGCCTGTGGTGGCATGACGACCAGGGACCCCTGTTTTTTGATCTGGAAGGATACACGGTGCGCAGGTGTCTGCGGCCAGGAACCATCCGCCGGGAGGTGGAAGACAGCCTGCGCAGGCTCGGTACTGACTACATTGACCTGTACCAGACCCACTGGCAGTCGCCGGAACCGGAAAATGATCCCATTGCCGATACCATGGCATGCCTTCTGCAGTTAAAAGAAGAGGGAAAGATCCGGGCCATCGGGGCCTCGAATATAGACGTGGCCCAGATAAAGCAGTACCAGGAGATCGGGGTGCTCGATGCGATCCAGCCCCGCTACTCCATGCTTGACCGGCAGATCGAGGCGGAACTGCTGCCCTTTTGCAGGGAAATGACATCAGCTCTCTTGTTTACTCTCCCCTTGAGCAGGGGCTGCTCACTGGAAAGATCACCATGGACCAGACATTTTCCCCGGGAGAATACCGCAACAACCTGCCCTGGCTGCAGCCGCTCAACCGGAAAAAGGTTTTGGACATGCTGGAGGGATGGAGCGGCCTGACCTCGAAGTATGACTGTACCCCGGCCCAGCTTGTCATTGCCTGGACAGTTGCACAGCCCGGCATAACCTTTGCCCTTTGCGGCGCCCGCAAGGCGGAGCACAGCATTGAAAACGCGGCTGCAGGGGATATTGTCCTGAACGGAGAGGACATGGCAAAGATGCGGGAGGATGTCGAATCCCTCGGCGAACCCTTGTAGCTCTCCAAAGAGAGAATTTCACATGACACTTCCAGCCAACAAAACCAGGATTGTCTGCACCATCGGGCCGGCCTCTGATTCACCGGAAATGATCCGGAAGATGATTGACGCGGGCATGAATATAGCCCGGCTCAATTTTTCCCACGGCAGTTTCGAAGGCCACGCGGCAGTGATTGGAAGAATCCGGACAGCCTCCCGGGAAGCCGGCCGGCGCGTGGCAATTCTTGCCGATCTTCCCGGACCCAAGATGCGGATAGGTTCATTTGCATAGGAACCCGTTCATCTCAGGTGCGGCGAGACCTTCACCCTGACCACCGATGCCATTACAGGCGACCGGGAGCGGGTTTCCGTAACCCTGAAACATCTGCCCCGGGTCGTGAAGACAGGAGACATTCTTTTTCTGAATGATGGCCTCATCCAGATGAAGGTCATGGAGATCCGCGGCAGTGATGTTATCTGCACCGTTGAAGTGGGCGGCGAACTCAGGTCCCGCAAGGGGCTGAACCTGCCGGGTATTGACCTGGGCGAAAGCGCTTTCACGCCCCGTGATTACGAGTGCATGAAGTTCGCCCTGGAAAACGGGGTGGACTGCGTCAGCCAGTCTTTTGTCAACGATGCCGCGGATATTGAGGCGGTACGCAAGGCAGCCGCAGACCTTGGCCATGATCCATTTATTATCGCCAAGATAGAGCGCCGCAGGAACAGGGAGAATATTGACTCCATCCTGGCGGTGAGCGACGGTATCATGGTTGCCCGCGGCGATCTCGGCGTGGAGATTCCTATTGAAGAGATCGCCGTGGCCCAGAAAAGCATTATTGCCAGGGCGAATCTTGCCGGCAAGCCGGTTATTACAGCCACCCAGATGCTTGAATCCATGACGGAAAATCGGCGTCCCACCAGGGCGGAGGCAACCGACGTGGCCAATGCCATCCTTGACGGAACGGACTGTGTCATGCTGTCCGGAGAGTCTGCCATGGGGCGCTATCCTCTTGAATCCGTTAGTATGCTGGCAAAGATTGCCGCCATAACAGAGCCGCACCGTCCTGCAGGCCATCTGCACCGGTTGCGGGATTACCTGCAGGTGAAACCCCGGGGAGGCCGGATGCGGCTGATCAGCAGGAGCGTTGAAAGGGCTGTGGGGGAAATTGACTGCGACGCGGTTCTGGTGCCCAGCGCCAGTGGCGCCACGGTCAGGAATATAACCAGGTTCAGGCTGCCGGCCTGGATATACGCGATCAGCCCACGTGAGAAAACCTGCCAGGACCTGCTTTTTTCATACGGCGTGCATCCCATCCTCCACCATGAGCAGCCCGGAGACTGGACAGGCTATGCGAGAAAACTGGCCGGGGAGTACGCAATACAGGGGGACAGCATGATTCTCACCGAAGGGCCGTCCCCGGATCACCCGCAGGCCAACCACCGTATGGAAATTATCAACATGCAACCTGCCGCAATCGACGGTGCGGAGTAAGAAGACGAATGGTGTGCAATACAGTGGAAGAGATTACAGGACCTCGTTCATTGAACCACTGCGAAACCCCTGCAGATCAAGCGTTACATAGGTGTATCCGATACGCCTGAAATGGGTGAGGATTTTTTCGCGCATCTCCACTATCCGCTCCAGGCAATCAGGGGGGACTTCGATCCGGGCTAATGTCTCATGGTCCCGTACACGGCACCCGGGGAACCCGTTGTCCCTGAGCATGTCCTCTGCCTGCTCTATCCGGGAGAGTTTTTCAACCGTGATCTGCCGGCCGTAGGGAATCCGGCTGGCAAGACAGGCCATGGCCGGCTTGTCCCAGGTGGCAAGACCCATGCTGCGCGAAGCGGCCCGTATCTCTTCCTTGGTCAGGCCCGCCTCAAGCAGGGGGCTGTGTATGCCGAAGTCCATGGCTGCCCGCAGGCCGGGCCTGTAATCCCCGGTATCGTCCGCATTGGTGCCGTTTACTATGGTGGATATATTGCGGTTTTCGGCAAGAGCATCCAGGTGGCGATACAGTTCACTCTTGCACTGGAAACACCGGTCCGGCGGGTTGGTAAAGTAGGCTGGATCGGCCAGTTCCCCGGTCTGGATCTCAACAAGCTCAACCCCTAAGCGGGCCGCGGTCTCCCGGCCCTCCTGACGCTCCCGGTCAGGCAGGCTGGCGGAAATTCCCATGGCCGCGAGCGTGTTGTCCCGGCCAAGTGTTTCCGCTGCCAGGGCAAGCAGAAAGGTGCTGTCCACTCCACCGGAAAAAGCGACCACCACGCTGCCTGAACGGCGGAGCAGCCTGCAACAGTCAGCCAGCTTTGCCTGCAGGGCGGGATGGTCGTGATACTGCTGCTTAACGGACATGACGTGTTGTTGAAAAGGCCGGCACCAGTTTCAGGCCCAGGTCGGCAACCATCTGCTGATCTTTCTCCACATCCCGGCCGCACGTGGTCAGGTAGTTGCCAACCATCACACTGGTCGCCCCGGCGGAGAATATCCAGCTCTGCAGGCTGCGCAGGTTGTGCACCCTCCCGCCGGCGACTTTCAGGTTGGCCGCGGGAAGGAGGAGCCGGAAGACAGCAATAATTTTCAGGCATTCAAGAGGGGACAGGGGTGGGTGGGTGTCCAGGGGCGTGCCGGGGATGGGATGCCGGAAGTTTAACGGTACTACCTCCGGTTGTACCTCTTCACGCAATGTAAGGGTCAGGTCAATACGGTCCTCCCAGGTCTCGCCGATACCGAAAATTCCCCCGCAGCAGAGGGAAAGCCCCGCCGCCCGGGCCGCCTTGAGGGTGGAGAGCCTGCTGTCGTAGCTGTGGGTGGACACCACCCGGGAAAAATGACGCCGGGATGTCTCCAGGTTGTGATTGTACCGGTGCACACCCGAGGCCTGGAGCCGCCTGGCCGTTTCCTCATCAATCTCACCAAGGGAGGCGCATGCGGGTGCCAGCCCTGCCGCCTTGATATGCACCTGGGCCGTTTCAAATGCCTCAAGGTCCTCTTCTCCCGGTCCGCGGCCGGCATTCACAATGCAGAAACAACCGGCGCCGTTGCGGGAGGCATCTTCAGCGCCCTGTACGAGGGCGGTTGTTGCCGTTCGTTGTGAAGATCGTGCCACATGTGTCTGAAAACGGGCCGACTGGCCGCACCAGTTGCAGTCTTCCGAGCAGGCGCCCACCTTGCCGGCGGCAATGGAGCAGAAGGTTACTTCCCTGCCGAAGTTTGCCTCCCTGACACGGTTTGCCCACGAAAAAAGCCGCAAGAGATCTTCATTTTTTGTATCTGCCAGCAGCAGGCCCGACTCCCGGTCAAGCTTTTCTCCTGCCAGCGCTTTTTGCCCTAATCTGTCTATGTCGGAACCAGGTAGTGTCATGGCAGGAACCGTTTCCATCTCAAATAAACAATAACAATCCGGCCCGGCATGGCACGCTTAAAACCGGTCCTCAAAGTAGGGTTGCAGTACCGCCGGCACAGCAACTGTTCCGTCTTCCTGCTGGTAATTTTCCAGGATGGCAAGCAGGGTCCTGCCGACAGCCAGGCCGCTGCCGTTCAGGGTATGAACCAGCCTGGTTTTTTTGCCGCCCTCCGGACGGTACCGGATCCCCATCATCCGTGCCTGGAAATCAAGAAAATTGGAGCAGGAGGATATTTCCCGGTACGTGTCCTGGCCCGGCAGCCAGACCTCGATGTCATAGGTCTTGGTGGCTGAAAAGCCCAGGTCCCCGCTGCAGAGGGTAACAACCCGGTAAGGCAGTTGCAGCAGCCGGAGAACCTCTTCGGCATCAGCAAGAAGTGATTCAAGTTCTTCATGGGATGTTTCAGGGGTGGTGAACTTGACCAGCTCCACCTTTTCAAACTGGTGCTGCCGGATAAGACCCCGGGTATCTTTGCCGTACGAGCCCGCTTCCGAACGGAAGCAGGGCGTGTAGGCCGTGTAACGGAGCGGCAGCTCGCTTTCGGCCAGGGTCTCGTCGCTGTGGATATTGGTCACCGGCACCTCGGCGGTGGGAATAAGCCACAGGTCCCAGTTTTCAATTTTAAAAAGATCTTCGGCAAACTTCGGCAGCTGCCCGGTGCCGGTCATGGTTTTTGAATTGACCAGAAACGGCGGCAGGACTTCCCGGTAGCCGTGCTTCTGGGTGTGCAGATCCAGAAAAAAATTGACCAGGGCCCGGGAAAGACGGGCCCCGAAACCCTTTAAAAGGGCAAACCGTGCCCCGGCAAGTCTGGCCGAGGTCTCAAAATCGAGAATATCCAGTTCTTCGCCGATCTCCCAGTGGGGGCGCGGGGCAAAGGAAAATGAGGGAGTTTCACCCCATTTTCTCACCTCGATATTGTCACTGTCATCACTCCCCTGCGGGACGCTGTCATCCGCCAGGTTGGGAATGGACATGACGATATCGTCAAGCTGGTCATGGATTTCCGCAAGTTGCCTGTCCAGATCCTTTATGCGGGCCGATACCTCGCGCATTTCCGCGATAAGTGGTTCAGCTGTCGCATGATCTTGTTTTTGTTTTAACTCGGCAATCTCCCGGGAAACAGTGTTGCGCCTGTTTTTCAGGGTTTCCGCCTCGCCAAGCAGGCCCAGCCGCCTGGAATCGATTTCGGAAAAACGGTCGATAACAGCAGGGTCAATGCCGCGCAGGACGGTTTTTGCACGGACAAGTTCAATATTTTCACGAATAAAACGAAGCTCAAGCATGGTTTTTTGGTTCCAGGGTGATCATTTAACATGTGTATTCAGTGGATTTAAGGTTATTATCACGCCGAACAATGGAAAGCAATGTCAATCAATTGATTTTCGTGCACCTGTCTGCTATTCTCACCCTGTTGACATCCCGAAAAAAAATACACGCACAGGCTATTCTACTGGTTTTTTGTGGACGCCCATAAACACATCGCCATCTTTCTTGTTGAGCTGCGCCACGCCATCCGCGCTCTCGGCATATCCATCATTGTCTTGACCATCGGCCTTTTTCTCCAGTCAGGCAACCTGCTGCTCCTGTTCCAGGAGCACTTAAACGAAAAGCTCTATTTTTTTTCCGTGGCCGGCCCTTTTCTGGCCCATGTCAAATTGGCTTTTTTCGGCGCCCTGTACATCCTCATGCCCTGGATAATGTATGTTGTCTGGAAGGGTATTGGCCGGCCCTTTGGTGTTGAGGGGAAAAAACTGTTCTGGTTTGTCTTTGCGACCTGTTTTCTCTTTTACGCGGGCACGCTGTTCTGTTTCCTGGTAACCCTGCCCTACGGGGTGAGTTTTCTCCTGGGATTCCAGTCCGAGGAACTGAAGGCGGTCATTTCAGTCGGCCGTTTTGTGAATTTTGTGACCATTTTTATCCTGGCATTCGGCGTCATATTCGAGCTGCCGGTTTTTATGATTTTCAGCGCCGGGGTCGGCGTTTCCAGGAAGGTCTTTGAAAAAAACAGGCAGTATGCCGTCCTGGTGATCGCAATCCTTGCCGCCCTGTTGACCCCGACCCCGGATGTCGTCAACATGGCGCTGATGGGGGGGCCCCTGTACCTGCTGTACGAGGCGGGCATCTTTATTATCCGGGTGTTGAAGCTGGATGAAAAAAAACCTGCCGGCCCGGATCAGCCGACGGTTCAGAAGACGGATACCCCTGCAGAGTGAGCAGATCCTGCATGCCCGGAAGTCTTTTGCAACTTCATTTGAATTCGATTACCCTGATACCATGCTGCTGCAGAAGGGCGGCGGTAACCCCGATTTGAGGAGTCAACCCGCACGAGGGGCTGCCGGATTTCAGGCAGGCGGTTTTGATCTCCTGGGCCAGGGCAATTGCCAGGCACTGCCTGGCGCCGTTGACAAACCGGCCGGTCACGTCCTCTCCGGTACGGGTGATGACCCGGGCCCGGCCGGCAAGCACATCTGCACCATTGCCGCCGGTTATGTCCGCTGCAGCCCTGGGGGTTGCCAGTCCGCCAAGCTGTTCCGGGCAGACCGGGATCCACAGGGTCTCTTTCAACCGCGTCATGCATGCGGGAGAGGACTTTACCCTGGCATCGTAACGGGCGCAGAGACCGGCAAGACAGGCGCTGACCAGGTATTTTTCCGGATGGGTCGGCTGGAGAACAGGCATATTTTTTTCCTTTACGGTATGGCACACAGAAAGCAGAGCAGTTTAACCATTGCGGAGCGACGACTGATCAGGCGGGTACTCCTGCTGTGCAGCGCTGCCGGTATTCTCTGGCTCCTGTTCGCGCCGGGATGGGGACTTGTCCATTATAACCGCCTGCAGAACCGGGTTGAAACGCTTGCCAGGGAAAACAGAACCCTGGAAGAGCGCAATGCCGAGCTGAGAAAGGAGATCGAACGTCTGCAGAATGACGACTCCTATCTCGAGGAGGTTGCCCGCAAAAAGTATGGCCTGCTCAAGGAAAACGAAACAGTGTACAAGTACAAGCCGTCCCGGGAAAAAAAATAACAGTCGGTACTCTTTGTGAACCACACGGGTTCACATGCTTACGCTCAGGAGAAACCCGATCTGGACGAACATCCGGAAAGCGCGCCGCTCGGGATGGAAGTCCCGCCGCTTCCCATGCGGAAACTGGAGGCGGAAATGGTCTTGGCAACCTTCAGGCTGCCGCACTTTGTGCACTTGATCATTTCTCTTGACGACGAGGTGGTCAGCACCTCGAAATGTTCTCGGCAGTCCTTGCAGACATACTCATAAATGGGCATGATGGTATCCTCTGAAAAAATATATTGATAAATTCTGTATTTTTAACATGATAACGTCTTGTTTCCGGCATCTTTCCAGCTATTTTAAGCATTGAGGGGCACCTTGTCATCAAAAAAAGTTGCAGAAAAAAAGAGGCCTGATTCCGCGCATATCATGCGTGCCCTGCGCAGCCAGATGAAGCTTCACCTGGCCCTGGGGATCAGCGAATACCCGGCCGGCGCGGACTTGGACAGGTTTCTCGCCTCGCCGGACCGGAAGGCCTCCGGTCTGCAGGGAGAAGAGGCGTCTGTTCCTGGAGGCGGCCTCTCTTCCATGCCGGGACAGGCCATGGAAAAAGGTGGTAAAAACCTTGATCTTCTCAGGCGGGAAATGAGATCCTGTACCCGTTGTCCCCTCTA